>DEUM01000051.1 GCA_002362575.1 Lachnoclostridium sp. UBA3262
TTCATATTTCATTTGACACTATCTACAATGTCAATATGCGACACACTTAACATCTATTCTGCTTGCATAAATAATCCAGTCAATAATATCATCTTGCTCCAGTTCCACACCTGACTCGCTCAAAAAATTAATTAAGAGAATCAATCCCAAGAGACAGAAAAAGCACCATGTCTTTTGTGGCATCCATCTTCTCCTATATTATCTCTTTTCCCAGTTTTCAGTAAAATTCCAAACTAACAAAATAACATCCTGTTATTCCCTACTTTCAATCTTCTGCGCCCCATCTATTAACTGCGTTAGGGCAGTCATATTCAACGACATCATAGTCTTCATCTGACGAACTGCTAATTCATGAAGCAATATCAATCGCTCAGATTGTGTTTTGCCTTTCTCAATCAAAATTGCGTTATAGCTCTCCATATTTGCCAGCACTAAAAGCTGCTGAATGCTTGCATCATCACGCATATTTCCCTTTTTGCCCAGATTGGCATCACGCCACTGCTTGGCTGTCTTGCCAAACAATGCCACATTCAACATATCTGCTTCATTGGCATATGTATATGAAATCTGCTCTGGTGTCAGCTCTGGCGGTATCAGTTTTTTCTTAATGGCATCAGTGTGGATACGATAGTTTAATTTGGCAACTTCTCGATTCAAATTCCAGTTCAGTGACAAACGGCTATTTTCATCCAATTTCAGTCTCCTGTAGTCCTTCATAATATACAGCTGGAATTCCGGAGATAGCCATGCCGCAAAAGACATTGCAATATCGCTGTGTGCATAGGTGCCACCATAACGCCCAGCTTTAGAAACGATACCAATGGCTCCGGTCAACTCAGTCCATTTTGTCGGTGTCATCACAAAACGGTTGAGACCTGCCTCATTTCTAACCGCCTCGAATTGCACACGGTTAAAATTCGAATTGTGAAGTTCTTCCCATACTGCAAGGAACTCTATCGTATTTCTGTTTCGCATCCAGTTTTGAATAACGAAACGAGGGTCATCTTCATTCCGATACTTTGCAATATCAGTCAGAGAAATAAACTCATTCTCAAAATCAGTTGTATAAATACCAATATCAATGCCTTTTGCATGAATGGTCTCCTTTATTGGTTTCTTCGTCATAACATACCCTTTCTAATAATCTCAAATTGCACAGGCTAAACTTTTATAGTATCCATTATAATGATATACCTCATTAGCAGAACTCCAAATTTTTTCTACACTTTCCATAGCTTCATACACCTTAGAAAATCTACTGGTTCTGAAATATCCTACCAGCACATCAAAAAATGGTATATTACTTTTCAGTATATTGATGAATTTTTCATATAAATTTTTGTCCGGTTTATTTGTAAAAATTTCAAATCATTATGTAACATTCCATCTTCCTTTCGTGGTCATGTTTTATCCTTAAATTTCTTTTCCGCATTTCAGAGTCCCATAAAAATCTAGACAAAATCCTCTTGCTATAATTACAAATCCTTTATTTTCAGGCATTTTGCAGTCAGAAAATCTAGACAAATGCATTTTTCTAATCCTCTTCATCAAACATAATCTTATCCACTAACTGCTTTAATTCTTCCCTATTGGGTAAATACAACTCATATTTTGAAACAAACAAATTTGTATCCATTCCATAAGTAGCATATTTTACTAATAATTCGTCCTTATCCCTCGCTAATACAATACCAATAGGTGGGTTATCATCTGGTTCATTTTCTTCTTCTGCAAAATATCCCATGTACATATTCATTTGCTCAATATCATCATATTGAACTGCATTTACCTTTAAATCAATTAAAACAAAACACTTCAAAATGCGGTAATAAAATACTAAATCACATTTGTAAATATGATTATTAATATTCATGGGAAACTGCTCTTTGACAAAAGTAAAACCTTTCCCTAGTTCTAACAAAAACTCCTGCAGATTAGCACATATTTTACGCTCTAATTCGCTCTCATCATAATGACTATTTGCATTGAGATTTAAAAACTCAAGTGTATAAACATCTTTTATAATGTCCTGTGGCTTTTCTATATCCCAATAGGTTGCTAACTGGCTCCTCTTTACTTCTGTTACAGCCTTTATTTGTAAAATCAACATATATATTTATTTTATTATAACAATCCTTACCAAAATTATCCACTATAACTTAAATTTAGTCACAAGAACCCCCTACAAATCCAAATCATGACCTGCGAAGGTTCTTATAAAATCATTACCAAACTTCCAAACTATCCTCCTCATCCACCCAAGCCTGCATCTCCCTATCCAGATACAACCTCGCATATTCCAACGGCTCATCAACCCTCAATTCAATTGAAGACCTGATATACGAATATAAGGCTTGCAACTATTCAAAGTCTGAGTTTCTTGGAAGTATAAAGGACATTATCAAGAGAAAGATGGAGCGGATATTTTTTCAATAACGAAAAAGCTAAACACCGTTTCGCTTTTTGAACAATAAAAACCCCTGCAAACAATATTTTTATATCATTTACAGAGGTCAAACCATTCCCATATCATTTATACAATATATAATCACCGATATCTATAATAGTATTTTTCGTTCTTCTGTTAAAACTACATCATACTCCTTCAACCTTGTACCTGCTTTCTAATTCATCAAACGCTTCATCAAAGTCGTAAATAGCATTTTCCTGAACATCTTTCAACCCTTCGTTTACATAATTACGTATTTTCTGTCTCGCCTGTTCTTCTGGTAAATATAAAATTTTTACTGCGGCTTCCATAGGATGCACCTCCAATATATTTATCATTAAATATAATATAAGTGATTTTTCATAAAATAACAAGCTTTTCCCTCAAGAAGGTTCGAAACTTGATAAAAAGAAGCATTTATGTTACAATCATTTCTAAATTTGCTTTTGTCTTTTGGGGGCTTTACAACAAGGCGTTCATAATGCTATGGGGAAAGAATATGCTTAAAGAAACGATTAACGAATTAAAAAAAGATGCCAATCGGACGGATATAAAAAGCCTTAGCCTTTTTATGGCGTTCTTTTCGGGTATTATGTGTATACTAAATATTTATACCCATTCGTATCAGATGGCTATGTTAACCGGCGGACTGGGAATATGGCTCATACTGAACCTGCTTCTTTTTAAAGCAACAAAACGGGTATGGATTGCCTGCGTCGGGATTCTTATAGGAATAGGCATAATGTTCCTATATTTTATCATAAGCGGCGGCAAAGAGGGAATCGATGGTACATCCGATGGCTTCAGTATTTTATGGCTGTTTATTGTACCGCCTGCCTGTACCTACTATTTTAAGATATATTTCGGCGGAGCATTCAGCATACTGCTCGGATTGGTGCTTGTCGCTTATTTCTGGACTCCGCTTCATACACTGGGAGAGGTTTATTTATCGGGATACCAATATTCTGAAACCTATCTAATCCGCTTTCCCATGGTTTACTTTTTTAATGTTATCGTATGTATCTTTGCAAACTATCGCATCTATACATTCCGGAAAAAGCAGGCTGTTCTGTTGGCAGAAGCGGAAAAGGCAAACCGCACCAAGAGCGATTTCCTCGCCAACATGAGCCACGAGATACGCACGCCCATGAACGCTATCGTAGGAATGTGCGAGCTTATACTGAGAGAGCGGGATATCAGTGAAACGGTAAGAGAATACTGCTTCAATATACAAAATTCGGGACGAAGCCTGCTTTCTATCATAAATGATGTGTTAGATTTTTCAAAAATTGAATCGGGGAAATTTGAAATTATTGAGGACGAATTTAATATTGCCTCGACTCTGAACGACGTAATGAATATGGCAGTTACCCGAATGGAAAACAAAAATATCGAGCTTATCGTCAAGGTAAACCCGGATATTCCCATTGGAATTATCGGTGATGAGATACGCATACGTCAAGTCATAATCAATTTAGTTACCAACGCCATAAAATATACGAACGAAGGGGTTATCGTCATAAAGGTCTCAATGACACGTCACGACTACGGAATAAATCTTTCCGTATCGGTTGCTGATACGGGAATCGGAATATCAGACGAAAATCTTGAGAAACTGTTCAGCAGCTTCCAACAGGTCGACACGAAGAAAAACCGTTCAGTTGAGGGAACAGGCTTAGGACTTGCCATTTCCAAACGGCTTATCACACAGATGGGCGGCTACATAAATGTTTCCAGCATTTACGGAAAGGGCTCTGAGTTTCGCTTTGTCATTCCCCTTAAAGTTTCAAACGATACACCCTTTGTTTGGATTAAGGATGCAGACAATATTCATGCCGCAGGCTTTATTGATAAGACAAAGTTCGAACTGGAAGCCGTGGGACAGCAGTACACGGCGCTTGTCGAAGAAATCAGTGAAACGCTTCACACGGATATAGAGTTGTTCGACGGGATGAAAGAGTTAAAAACGCATATGGTACAAAAAGAATATACCCACTTGTTCATCGGACGGGAGGAATACATTGCTGAACGGGAATTTATAACGGAAGCCGCAAAAAAATGTAAGGTAATTGTTGTTCAGGACAGAAACAATGCCATTGAAGTCCCCGAAAACATCCAGTGCATTTTCAAGCCCTTCTATGTACTGTCGGTCGCTGCCATACTCAACAATGAGAAAATAATGAGCGGCTTAAACAACAGAAAAAGCTACTCCATAAGATTTGTTGCGCCTAAGGCACGTATTCTTGTGGTAGACGACAATGCGATAAACCTGAAGGTTGCCGTGGGGCTCATGCGACCGTACCATATGCAGGTGGTAACTGCCGACAGCGGACGGGAAGCATTATCCCTGCTTCGCTCCAAAGATTTTGACCTTGTATTTATGGACCATATGATGCCCGAGCTTGACGGTGTTGAGACTACCCGGATTATCCGTGAAATGAACGATGAATATTATAAAAAGCTGCCTATCATTGCCCTTACCGCCAACGCAGTAAATGGAGTGAGAGAAATGTTTATAAACTCGGGGCTAAACGATTATGTCGCAAAGCCAATTGAGCTTTCCGCACTGGACAGAGTGCTGAAAACCTGGCTGCCTAAAAATTTGATAAAGCACCCTGCCTCGGCAGAAAACTTCGCCACCGCTCCCCATGGGCAAAACGACGACACTCCCCAAAATGCGGCTTCTACTAAGAATGAAATATTTGACGCAGAAACGGGCGTATTCTATACCGGCGGCGACTTGGAGACCTATGAGGAAATACTGGGAATTTATGTTCGCAAGGGACCTGAAAAGCTTGACTACATAAAACGGCTTTACGAAGAAAAGTCGTGGAGTGACTACGTTATTGAGGTGCACGCACTGAAAAGCTCCTCTCTCACCATAGGTTCCGCCAAGCTGTCACAAATGGCAAAGGAACTGGAGCTTGCCGGGAAAACAGGCGATTATTCACTTATCGGGAAAAACAATGCCGCATTGCTCGAGATGTACGAGCGGGTAATCGAAGCAGGAAGGGATTACTTGCGCCGCAATGAAACGATTGCCGATGAACCTTCCGCCGAAGAAAACGATACCTCACAGCTTGAAAACATCACAGAAGAAAAAGCTATTGATTATATTGAAAAAATTAGTAAGGCGTGCGATTCCTTTGACGGCGATGCCATCGTCGAAATATGTGAAGAAGCCTTCGGCTGCGCAGTAAATGGTATGGCACTAAAACCGTTATTTGGCAAAGTAAAAGAGGCAGCAGAGGATTTTGAGTATGAACAGGCGGAGGAGCTTGCCCGTGGAATACTCGGAAAGATAAAGGAGTGTGAGTTATGACGAAGAAAAGAGTCGGAGTGATTGCTGAATGTGTCTGCGACCTGCCTTACCGTATTATTTCAGAATACGATATCGATATTGTGTATTTTCTCGTACAGACTGACACAGGCGTATTTACCGACACGGACGAGATAACTGCAGAAAATATTATCAGCTATATGGAAACGGGAGGAAAAACATCCAAGTCCTCTGCACCATCGGTTGAAGTATACATTCAGACATTCAAAAGAAAGCTAAGAAATTACGAGGAGGTCTTTCTCCCAACAATCGGCGCAGCAATCAGTGATTCCTACGCCAATGCCACCAAAGCTGCCAAGGAGATGGGAGATGATGGAGAACATATTCACATCTTTGATACGGGACATCTTTCCACGGGGCTTGGGCATATGGTAATATGTGCCGCACAGCTTGCGAAATCAGGCGAGGATATAGAAACAATAACATCGGCGCTTTCCGATTTGCGGGACAGAGTTTCGACAAGCTTTATCACTGTGAACACAGATTACCTTTATCGGAATGGATTGGTCAATAAAACAATGAAAAAGCTATGTGGAGTGTTTCATGCCCACCCTGTTCTAGCAATGAAAAACGGCAGCCTGACGGCGGAATCTATACAGTTTGGAAATTACGAGAGCTCCTGTATGCGCTATATCCGACGCCAGCTAAAAAACAGTACCGGCATTGATAAAACAAGGGCTTTTATAACCCATGCAGGCGTCGCGTCAAAAAACATTGAGCAGATAAAAAAACTGGTTGCAAAGCTTGGCGGCTTCCGGGAAATCATCGTGACAAAAGCCTCTGCCACGGTTTCTAGTAACTGCGGTCCCGGTACGGTAGGCGTTTTATTTATAAAAAAATAATTTGAGGGAAAAACTATGAAGCATATTTTAATTGTTGATGACAATAAGACTAACTTGGCCTCGGCACGCTCCGTGCTGAGCAATACTTATAAGGTTACGGCAGTAACTATGGGGACACAGGCGCTTAAATTCCTTGAAAAAAATTTCTGCGACCTTATTCTTTTGGACATAAATATGCCTGAAATGGATGGCTTTGAAGTAATGAAACGCATCAAGGAGAATGAACGCTGTGCCAATATCCCCATCATCTTCCTCACTGCCGACTGCGATTCTGCCACCGAAAGCCGCTGTCTTGAGGAGGGGGCGCTGGATTTCATTGCAAAGCCATTTGTGGCAGCAGTTATGCGTTCACGGATAGCCCGTATCCTTGAACTGGAGGATATGCGCCGTCAGCTTGCCAATAAGCTTGAAGAAAAAATCCAAGAGGTATCGGACATCAAAAGCAAGTCTCAGCAGGATGCTCTGACAGGTCTGTGGAACAGGTCTTACACCGAAAATACTATAAACACACGTATCAAAAAAGGGGAACGCGGCGCATTGTTCATGATAGATATGGACAACTTCAAGGCAATCAATGATATTTACGGGCATATCGAGGGCGACAACACTCTTAAAATGTTTGCAGATACCATGAGGGATTTCTCGTCGGAGAACGATATCCTCTGCCGTATAGGAGGAGACGAATTTATAATGTTCGTGAGCGGAGAAACAACTAAGGAAGAAATCGGAGCACTTGCGGACAATATCATTTTAAGCCTTTGCCACAAAATCGAGCAAAAGAAATTTGAGACCAACTCCTCAGTATCTATAGGAATCGCACAGATACCTGAGGACGGGAATACTTTTAACGCCGCCTACAATGCGGCAGATAAAGCGCTGTATTATGTAAAGCAAAATGGGAAAAATTCCTATCACTTTTTCAGCGAGCAAAAAGCCGCTGAAAACACTCGCTCGGGGAGTCTTGTCGACTTGAAATATCTCCGCGAGGTCATGTCACGCACGGATTCGGGGAAGGGAGCGTATCAGCTTGATATTGACAGTTTTCAGCATGTGTATAACTTTATACGACGCTTTGTGGAACGCAGCGGGAGAGACGTTCAGACAGTACTGTTTACCGCCGTGTGCGATGATAATGAAATTCCAGACATCGAGGAAACAGAAATCGCCCTCGAGATGATGGAGCGTGCGATTTATACCTCACTGAGGCGGGCAGACATATCAACACGGTATTCGGGGAAGCAGATTATAGCTATATTGATGGACGCAAATACGGAAAATGGAGCTATCGTTGCCCAGCGTATTATAGACTGCTTTAAGACGCTCTATACCGATGGAAAGATACACTTTGAATTTGGTATTGCGTCTGTTTAACATTAAAGTTTAAAATAGGCAACCGATTCTTTTAATTCTTCCGATATGCTATTAGTATCCGTTGTCTGGGAATTTATCATTTCCATATTTTCCCGCAACTCTTTTATGGAATCTGTCGTTTCCTGACAACTTGCAGCATTTTCCTCCGACACAGCAGACAAGCTGTGTACTTCCTCAAGCACCTTTTCCTTATCCTGATTTAGAGCGTCTATCTCCTTTGATATATTATGAATGGTATCCACAGTAATATAGATTTTATCGTTGACCTTATCAAAACTGTCACTTACCGTAGCCAGTGCATTTCCTTCTGAATCCACTACTTTTTTAATCTGATTTGCAAGCTGCACATTGTTTTGAGATTTGTCTATGATTTCATCTATAATGGTTTGAATTTCTTTTGCTGATCTGTCGGATTCCCCAGCCAAATTCTGTATAGAGGTGGCAACGACCGAGAAACCGGCTCCTGCTTCCCCTGCTCTTGCAGCTTCAATGGAAGCATTCAAGGCCAACAGGCTGGTCTGACTCGCGATGTTTGTAATTGCATCCGCCGCCTTTCTAATATGTTCAATTGATTCATTTGCCTCATCAATCCCCATTACAACATTTTCAGATATTGTAACTGTATTTTTATTGGCATCAATTAAAAGAGATAAATTATCCTTTGCCTCACTACTAATCATCTCAATTTCCTGCGCCTCTTTTTCTGCTGCCACCGCACTTTTATCAATAGAAAGTATACTCTCCTCCACATTCTGAATGGCTTCTGCCGTGCTCTGAACCGATTCTTCAATATTCACAGAACCTTTCGACAACTCATTTACGGCATCCACAATACCTTCCGTTGCTCCATTAGAAGTCTGAATACCACTATGAATCATTTTCACATTCTGATTCAGCCTTGCTGTCTTGTCATCCACTTCCGAAATAATGTTTTTTAGATTGCTCTGAAGACTTTCCGCAGAATCTATCAGCAGCGAAATTTCCTTAATAGATGATGCATCGGCTACGTCAATCCCTAAACTACCGCTTGACAGCAAATGCGTATAATCGGCTATCCCGATAATCGGTTTTCTTATTTTAAATCCGACAGCTACGATTGCTGCCGCACAAATCACCGCCACGCATATGAACACAAGCACTATAGTCTTTGTATTGGCTGCAATATTGTTTCCTACAATTGATTCCGGAATCCCGGCAAATGCCATGCCAACAACCTCATCGGAACTGCTACAAACAGGGATATAACAAACATAATATTTGTTGCCCCCAATTACAGTCCCAGACGCAAAATACTCCTTCCCCTCTTTGACCGTCTCCCAAATCCCCTCTGCAGACTTTGTCCCAATATTACGTTCTCCGTCTTCTTTATAAATGGATGTGACAAATCTTACATCCTTAAGAAACAAGGTAAGCTCAATATCCTGATTTGTATAACTGTCAATAAAACCCAAACTGGCATCATCTACCGCCAGGATATTTTCATCAATATCCCACTCAAAATATTCTCTGACTGCTGTAGATGCCGCCTGCAAACGTAAATATACATCTTCTTCCAAATTGCTTTTCATTTTATGAATCGCTACTAGAGAAATCGTAGCGGATGCTACAAATAATGGAATCAGTCCAATTAACATACTAGTCACTAAAAAAGGTAATTTTTTCTTTTTCATATACTTCCTCCAAAAGTATTTTGGGCATCTGCCAACATTCAATATGCCTTTTCTACTTTACTATAACATAATCCAAAATGAATGTACAGAAACAAATAATCAGCTTATATTACTGCAAATAAAAGAAAAACTCTTTTCATAAACTCACTTCTCCTCCAAAAAACGTTTCCCCACTATTTTTCTAAAAAAAGCTTTCATTCTTTTAAAGCTAAATCCGGAATCACAGCGGGAAATCCGATTTTTTGCCGCCATTTTTTTCGTATAGTCCGCCACTTTGTATGTAGTAATTTTGCCATTTGCTTTCTTATGAGTGATAAGCGGTACAAATTTTGCCTTCGATATTACCACTTTTCCATCTGCATTACGTCTCAAATTCACTTTCGCCATGCCGCCATAGAACTGTCTGGCAACCCCAGCGCCCCTCCGGCTGGTCGAATTGACAAAGTTTCCAAGGGAATAATATACAAGCATTTTTCTCCCGCCTTTTCCCTTCATCCACTTGACCGGCTCAATCACATGTGGGTGCGTTCCGATAACCAAATCCACTCCTATTTTCAGAAAATACTTCGCCCAGCGCTTTTGGGAAGCATCAATGCCCGTATTGTATTCCGTCCCCCAGTGTGGGCATACCACGATAAAGTCCGCCTTTTTCTTCGCCTTTCTGACATCCCTTGCCACCTTCTTTTTCGTAAGCATGTTCACGGCATACGGCATGGACTCTGGCATACGAATCCCATTGGTACCATAGGTATAATTAAGAATTGCCACACAAATTCCCTTTTTCTTTATGTAAGTAATTTTATTCTGTGCTTTCGCACTCTCGTTCATTCCGGTCACCTTAATATCCGGATGTTTTTTTCGCCAAAATTTGAGACAGTTTTTTATGCCGGCTACCCCCTTGTCAAGAGAATGGTTAGTGGCATGGAGCACAACATTAAATCCCGCCTTTGCAATCGCATCCCCAACCTCATAGCGTCCGTTAAAACTTGGATAGCCGCTGATTCCCAGCTTCGCCCCGCCTAATACTACCTCCTGATTTATCATGGCGGCGTCAGCAGACTCTGCCTCATCCTTGATGTGTGTAAACAGAGAATCATAATTGTATTTCCCATTTTTTCTTCTACCGCTCTCACTGACCGGCTTATGTAACAAATTATCTCCCACCATCATCAGGGAAAATGTATTCGCGTCCGTCTGTATTTCCTTTGCCGAAACGTCCCCGCTCCCTGCCAAAATACATACAATGGCGAGTACACACACCCATAACCTTCTTTTCCTATAACGTATCTTTTGCATTTTCTTTCTCCTATACCGTTGATTTGTAAAAGCGGATCGTAAACTGTGCTCCGCCCTCTTTATGATTTTCCGCAGACACCGTTCCTTTCTGGCTGACAATAATCATGCGTGCCAGTGCAAGCCCGATTCCCACACTTTTTTCTGAGGAATTTTCTCCCTTATAAAAACGCTCAAACAAATGTGGTAAGTCCTTTTTCGAAATTCCCGGGCCGTTGTCCCTCACAACAATTTCCGTATAAATCGCATTTTCCTGTGCCTTTATCCATATCGTTCCCCCCTCCGGCGTATGCTCCATACAGTTTTTTATAATATTTGACAAGGCTTCTCTCATCCACGCCCTGTCACCGGTATATGATACCTCTTTCCCGCACTCTACTACTGTAGTCTGACTTCGGATATCAAGCGGTATCTCTAAGGGTTCTATTGCCTCCCGAATCAACAGGGACACCTGCACTCTTTCTGATTTCAGATTCACCGTTCCGGCATCCAGTTTCGAAATTTTCAAAAGAGACTGAATCAGCCAGTCAATATGAGCCAGCAGCACATCCAGCTCCATCAAAAGCTGCTTCCTCTTATCTACGGTAAGTTCCTGTGACGATAACCGTGAGACAATCAAATTGATAGAAGTCAATGGCGTGCGTATCTGATGTGAAATATCTGCAATAGAATCTGAGAGGTATATCTTGTCCTTTTTCAACATATCTGCCTGATTCTTCAGTCGTAGAATAAGCTTTGAAACTTCACTTTCCAGAACGGATAATTCCCCCTCCTGCTGAGTATTAATCTGCAATACAGTATATCCGTGCAAAAAGCGGTCAATCTCCTGTGACATATTGTCTATCCTTCTGTATCGGAAAAAAGAAGAAATAAAATGAAGGAGGGCAAACAGCATCCCTGTAATGGCTACCGCTACAAGACTACTCATTCCGCCAGCCAAACCGCTAAGTATCATGCCAAGCCCCCATACTGCACCATATGTAAGTAATTCTATTTTGATTTCCGGATTTCTGAAATACTTCATATCTGCCTCCACCGATGACCGATTCGATTACATTACCTTATATCCCATCCCCCGTACTGTCCGGATAATTTCGGGCTGTGCCGGGTTTGCTTCGATTTTCTCACGGAGCCTCTTTATATAGACCGTCAGCGTATTATCATTGACAAACTCTCCCGCCACATCCCAGATTTCTTCCAGCAGACGTTCCCTCGTCAGAATCATTCCCTTATTGTTAAAAAGAACGAGAAGGATTCGGTATTCAAGAGCGGACAGGTAGATTTCCTCCCCCGCCTTTGTCACAACCGCCTTTGTCGTATCAATCGACACACCCCCTGACTCCAGTACGGACTGCACCTTACCGGCACGCCGCAAAACACTATTTATGCGTGATACAAGCTCTCTTGGACGGAACGGTTTACTGATATAATCGTCTGCCCCCATATCCAGTCCCGACACGACGCTGTATTCATCTCCCGAAGCTGTCAGAAAGATAACTGGAATATCCATATTCTGCTTCACATATGAACAGACCGCAAACCCATTCCCCTCAGACAGCGATATATCTAGCAGCACTAAGTCGAAAGTTTCCGATTCCAGACGTTTGAGAGCCTCGCTCTGCCCCGAAACTGCTTCCACTCGGAACCCCTCGCTACTCAAAAACTCTTTTAGATTTTCAACAATCCCTTTATCATCCTCTACTAAAAAAATCTTCGCCATAATTTTCTCCTTATCCATTCTGCCGGTAAATCTGCTCCTCCTTTATCAGAGGAAACCTTATGAGAGAATCGCTATCCAACTCCTCCTTATACATATCCACAGCCGTAATCTGATGATTGTCATAAGCAGTGTAATAATAAATGCCTTTGTCTGCATTACAGCAGGAGGAATAAATCGTAATCTCATACTTCCCATCCCCGACTTCGCAGCAGCCCCTCTGCTGATCAACCGAGCCAAGTATATGAAAAAACTGGCTGACGCTCTCCGCCTCTGAATCTTCAGAAATTGAATTCATTTTCGTAAAAGCGGCCCGGGCAAAACGGGATGCAGAAGACAAATCCCCCGGAAGCCCGATTGCACCCATCCCGCGGCTGTCTGCGCGCAGGGACAATTTTTCTGAAAAACGGTTTTCCGGTGATTTCGGGGATAGCTGCATATAATTGTTTAGCCTCGACATCTGCTCATTAAAGGGAGGATTATTCGCCAGAACGCCTACCGGATTATCGTAAATCTGTATGCCTTCCTTTACTGCCTCAACGATAATCGCCTTCTCCCTGTCTGCAATCATCCAGTGAAGCTGCGCCGGCGGCAGCTCGTCATTAAAAGGAGTATTCGTGAGATTGATTTTAGCGAGTAATTTCTCCGCTTCGTTTACCGTAGCACACTGGGAAAGAATCCACGGAATAAATTCAAACGTTGCAACATTTTCTTTGTCCGGTAACATTTCCCTATACTTCGCATTGCCTACAAAATTCAGTCCAGCCATGCCAAGCCCTTTTTCGTTTACGGCATCGTAATACAAAGGGTAGTTTTCTGCGACGTGCGCCATCCCGATAACCGCATAATGATTACTTATCTCTCCCATACTGCGAAACCGGAGCAGATAATCGCGGGGCATAACAGTTATGTCCTCCCCATATGAAAAGTCATAGTCTAGTGTTCTGCCAAAATAGAAATCCTTTGTCTTGTAGGTTACTGCTGTACACATATTTTTTACCTCTCTGCTATTTTCTTTATGTAGGTCTCTATTGCATGGTAAAACTCTTGTGCCCGTTCTAGTTGCTCCTTTGCATCTGACTGCGAGACAATAAAAAAGTCTGCGTAGTCCGTATTATTTCTTATTTGAAATGCCGCACTAATATATTTTGAATATCTTTTCTCAAATTTTCCTGTCTTTACATATTCTTTTTGAAAATATGATATAACACCACTATGCTTTGAAAAGTCTCGCCCTTCTGTAATTAGAAGGGCACGCACAGCAGTAAACATGGCATAATAAGAACGTCCAATGGAATCTTTATATAATCCTCTCTCCAGCAGAACCTTTGCAGAATGTAACCGTTCTTTCGCTGAATCAAGCCGGTATTGAACTAATTTGTTCCAATTCTCAGGTTCCAATTGTAATCCCCTCCCTACAAATATTTTTATAATATGGAAGAAGCTTTTTATATGCTTCGTACTCATCATATGGAATAACTGTAGGCGAAACTATTGTCTCATACTCTAATTCCAAATCAGAAGACACTTCCCATACTAAATTCAATTTCTTTTGTAATTCATATCTGTCCCCATGAACGATTGCAACAATATCTATATCCGAGTCCCCATTGTAATTTCCTCTTGCATAAGAACCATACAGTAAAACTTTGACAATATTTTCCCCATATACTGTATGATAGGCTCTATTTATCTTTTCCAGTATGATAGATAATTCATTCTGCGTACACACAATATTTCCCTCCTCCCATAACAATAATAATATTCTTACATAACCTACCCCAGATTATACTTGATTATATACTATTTTTAGCCAAAGGTCAAAAAAGCATTGCAAAACCCAACGCTCTCAAAAAATCCGGCTGGCAAAACCGCCAGCCGGATTCAATCATTGCTCCCTCTTTTTATAGCTGCATATAAATTCATGACCTTCACTTATTGTTTCTGAGTAAAAGACGACATAAAATTCTTCCTTTTCCGCATCTATATACATCGCCTGAGGATAATTTTCCGCCTTCCCAAGAGTAAATGTCTTATCCCGTACCGGATCGACGACAAGAGTAAACTCCTTTGCATCCGTCTCTGCCCTGTAAATCCCCTTGGAACACACGATATAAAAACAGCCTGACTCGTAACAAACACGCGCCTGCTCTTTGTCTGAAAAACCTTCCTGTACATCTGTCAGCATAAGCTCATTCTTCTTCTCTCCCGTATCCTCCCTGTAAACTTCAATGGATTTTGACTTATACTTTTTATCATAGGTTATGGCAAAATATTCTCCATCACCCGGCAGGTAAGTTTTCCCCTTCTCTAAATCTCGTAGCTTTTTTCCCTCCGGGCTGTATATTCCGTGTATACTCGAAAAGTTTGTTATAATCAGGTTTCCATTTTTAAGCACAGTAATCGCTGGCTGGGTAACCCCTTTTCCCGATTCATTATCCGGCATCTTCGGCAATGAAATCTCTTTCCACTCATTCGTCTTCATATCAATCTGTATCAGGCAGACTCCCACCGGATATAAGGACTCCATACTCTTATCCGTCTCATCACTTCGGTACCGACGGTTATAACTAGTATATCTCTGATATAATTTTCCATCTCTGCCAAAAAATCTCTCCTGAACATACATCTTCTTTTTGTTCGCATATTTTGCAACATCTTCTGACCACGGCAGCTCTATCTTTTTCGTCGTCTCTCCGTCAAACCTCAGCGCATACGTTGCCACCTCATAATACACATTTTTCTTTATCTCCGGCGCATCTGCAAAAAAGTACATATTCCCCTCCATGTCCTGCAAATGACCGGATGCCATAGAATGAAGAATTTTTTTTGAGGTTCCATATAGCGCGCCATCATAGCATGAAAGCGAGCTTTTCTGTTCCACATAATGGGTTTCTTTGTCTGCCCTTCTCGTTATTCCCGTATTTTCTTCCGTCTCTCCCGGTGAGGAAAATACACTGCACCCACACACGCCAATGACCAGCACAGCTATTACCAGCGTCAATGCTGCCGGTCTCTTATATGACAATACATTCCGAATCCTCTGTTTCACAATCATCCCCCCAAATGCCGGCGTCTGCTGGAATCTCCTCTCCTCCTTCTGCGCCATCGTCAGAAGCAGATACGAGTATTCCTTTTTGGCAGCGCCACCTAATTTTTTCATAACCTTCTCATCACAGGACATTTCCATATCCTTCATCATCAGCCAGTATGCTACCCATACCACCGGATTAAACCAGTTTAAACTGAATATCAAAAATGCCATTGGCTTCACTATGTAGTCCCGACGATGGATATGACACCCCTCATGCTCCATGATACAGTCCATATTTGTCCGGCAAATGCCAGGATTTACATAAATATGCGGATGGAGCAGACCGCACACAAGCGAATTTGCCACCGCGTCACTCTTGTATACATTGTTACCTATCGGTATCGCATCGCGCAGACGGCGATGTGCCAAAATCATGTTTACTATCAAGTAAATACATAGTAGAACAAATCCCACGGCCCAGACAGTCCCGAAAATATCATACAAAGATATCTCTGCCGACATCGCCCGCTCTCCGCCTTCGCGTTGGTTCCACACAAAGGTTTCTGTGGAATCGTCTGCTTTCACATCGCTTGCATTATCGGAATACGCTGTCGCCCCCTTGCTCTCCCCCAGCTCCGAAAATCTGTCAATCGGCACAACTTTCTGTCTCATCCACTCTGTCGGCGTCTCCTGAAGCATGCTTACCGTAGTATTTACATTACTCTCCACCTGCTCTGGCAAAATGCTATAAATCCCCTGTACCGTTACCGGACACAGAATCCGGATGAGAACGAGAAACCAGAGCGCATAGGAAAAACTGCGGGGCGCCTTTTTCAACAAAAGCCGCGCTGCCAGCACCAGCACAATAATTCCTGTAACAATAATACTGTTTTCAATCATTTTCTCCAGCAAAAAATCCATATATACCCCTCCGTTTACTCATCAAACCCCTCAATCATATCCTTAATTTCCTCTACCTGTTTGGCAGACAGCTTTCTTCCTCCGGTAAATGCAGCCAAAAATTTTGACAGGCTGCCCTGAAACTTCTCCTCGACAAAGCGGCTGCTCTCATTTTTCAGATACTCCTCCTTCGATATCTGTGATGTAACTACCGCATCCTGATTCTGAAAATAGCCATATTCGCACAAATGTTTCAGCACGGTATAAGTCGTAGACTTCTTCCACTCAAACTGCTCCGCACACATCTTTACCAGTTGTCCGGAAGGTATGGGCTCATTTTCCCAAATCATTTCTGCAAAATTCATTTCACTTTCCGATAAACTTTTCATTCTTCCTCCATCTGCCATTTTCCTAACCGGATGACGTCATAAAACCGGCTAGGCGGCATTGTTTTATTGGTCTACTCCCTTTAGACTCTTTGAGTCTATCACGTATAGACCTGTTTGTCAAGCAGTTATTTCCATTTCCTATTTGATTATATAAATGCAATCTGACAAAAAAATATCATCTGACTGACAAGAAATTACCAAAATCTAACTATACTATCTATTATAAAAGTAAACCAAATACATAAAAACTTTGGGAAGGATTAACATTATGAAAAAAAGAAAAACCGCACTTATACTTGCCATGGCATTAGCTGCCCTTGGTCTCTTTACCGGCTGTCAGTCGGAAGGCTCCGGAGACGAGCTGAAAATTACAAACGTCTCCTACGATCCCACAAGGGAACTCTACACCGAGTACAATACTTTATTCCAAAAACACTGGAAAGAAAAAACGGGAAAAGAGGTCGAAATCGTTCAATCCCATGGCGGTTCCGGTGCACAGGCCCGCTCTGTCATCGAGGGAAACGAGGCCGATGTCGTGACACTCGCCCTTGAACATGATATTTCAGCCATAGCAAATGCCGGGCTGATTGAAAAAAACTGGCTTAGCGAGTTTGACTCTGACAGTTCGCCTTATACCTCCACCATTGTCTTTCTTGTCCGAAAAGGAAATGAAAAAAATATCCGTGACTGGAACGACCTCATCCGCGATGATGTCGAAGTCATTACTCCGAACCCGAAAACTTCCGGCGGCGCCTGCTGGAACTTTCTTGCGGCATGGGCATATTCGCAGAAGACAAATGGGAACAATGAGGAACAGACAAAGGAATTTATGAAAAAGCTCTACCAGAATGTACTTGTTCTGGACTCCGGCGCCCGCGGCGCAACAAACACATTTGTAGAAAATAAACAGGGAGATGTACTTCTTGCATGGGAAAATGAAGCATATCTTTCATTAAAACAGTATCCGGACGATTATGAAATTGTCTCGCCAAGCGTCAGTATTCTGGCTCAGCCATCGGTTGCCGTTGTGGACTCCATTGCAAAAAAACACGGCACAGAAGAAATTTCCTCTGAATACTTAAAGCAGCTCTATTCGGATGAAGCCCAGCGGCTTGTGGCAAAACATTTTTACCGTCCATCGAATCAAAAAATACTATCCGAATTTAAAGACCAGTTCGACTTATCCATGAAACTTGTCACCATTAACGATTTTGGAGGCTGGGATGCCGCTTATGAGAAATATTTTGACGATGGCGCAATTTTTGACCAGATATATCAGTAACAGATACAGAAAGGAGTCCCGCTATGGACCAGCCAATCATAAAAGTCCGAAATAAGAAAGCTCCGAGAATCATTCCGGGATTCGGTCTTTCCCTCGGCGTTACATTATCCATGCTAAGCTGCATCGTACTGATTCCGCTTGCCTCCCTGTTCCTCTCGGCAGGCACGCTGGATTTTCATGAATTCTGGGAAATTGTGACATCGAAACAAATTCTTTCGGGATACCGCGTGAGTCTCCTCTGTGCCCTCGCCGCAGCAGTTATCAATGCTGTCTTTGGTACAATACTTGCGTGGGTACTGGTAAGATATGACTTTCCGGGAAAACGTATCTGGAATGGAATTATTGAGCTGCCTTTTGCACTTCCCACTGCAGTTGCGGGCATTGCGCTGACAACACTTTATTCCGACGAGGGATGGATTGGCGGATTGTTTGCCAAACTCGGAATTTCCATTGCCTACACACCGACGGGAATCATCATTGCCATGGTTTTTGTCGGGATTCCTTTCGTCGTGCGTTCTGTCCAACCGGTTCTTGAGAAGCTTGACCGCGAATACGAGGAGGCCGCCGCCATGCTCGGCGCCGGAAGAGCGCGAATCTTTTTCAAGGTGATTCTTCCTGAACTGTTTCCCGCTGTCATAGCCGGCTTTGGTCTGGCACTTGCCCGCGGAATCGGAGAATACGGCAGCGTCATTTTCATTGCCGGAAATATTCCTTATAAAACACAGATTGCTCCGCTTCTGATTATGACAAAACTGGAGCAGTACAAATACGCGGACGCAACCGCTATTGCCTTCGTCCTGTTGCTGATTTCCTTTCTTGTCATGCTTCTTATCAACGGCATACAAATATATATGCAAAGGTTTACCAAATCAGGAGGCAATGTGCAACCGGTACAAAAGGTATTGGCACCCAGACAGGAAACGGCACGCCGCACCGCCCGCTGCACACTGATTGGAATAAGTTTGTTTTTCCTGACCGTCATGCTCTTAATTCCACTCGGCTGTGTCATTTTCAACGCACTAAAAGATGGCTTCCCTGTGTTTTTCGATGCTATTCTTGACAAGTATACACTACATGCACTCTCACTGACACTGCTTGCCACCGTGCTGGCTGTGGCAGTCAATACAGTTTTCGGGGTTTTTGCCGCATACCTGCTGTCGAAATTTTATTTCCGGGGGCGTCAGGTACTTGCCACCCTGATTGACCTTCCCTTTTCCATTTCTCCGGTTATTGCCGGACTGATTTTCATACTTACCTTCGGAAATATCGGCTGGATGGGGGACTTTTTACAACAACATGGGATAAAGATTGTATTTGCCGTGCCGGGAATCATCCTAGCAACCATCTTTGTTACCTTTCCGTTTGTTTTCCGGGAACTTTTTCCAGTAATGAGCGCAATGGGAACCGATGAGGAGGAGGCCGCCGCTCTTATGGGCGCCAAACATAGCACCATCTTCCGGCGCATTACCTTTCCTCATATCAAATGGGCGCTTTTGTACGGCATTGTGCTCTGTGCGGCGCGCGCGATGGGCGAGTTTGGAGCTGTTTCCGTTATTTCCGGCCACCTTCGGGGCGTCACAAACACACTGCCGCTCCATGTTGAAATACTGTACAACGAGTTTAACACTACCGCAGCTTTTTCCGTGTCAGCTCTGCTTGTGATGATGGCAATTATTATACTGATATTGAGAAACTTTCTGGAATACAAAAAAGACCGCAAACTATAGTTTGAGAAATAAGGATTTAAATGGAGGTACGCTATGTACGTAGAAGCAAAGCATATTTATAAAACCTTTGATGGCTTTCATGCCTCTGAGGATGTATCTTTTGGAATAAAAAAGGGGGAACTTGCCGCTCTTTTAGGACCAAGCGGCAGCGGAAAAACAACCATTTTGCGTATGATAGCCGGGCTGGATAATCCGAATACAGGGGATATTCTGATTGACGGAATCCGTGTCAATGACATTCCGGGAAGCAAACGGGGTATCGGCTTTGTTTTTCAGAATTACGCCTTGTTTCGCTATATGACGGTAGCAGAAAACATAGCTTTTGGACTGAAAGTCCAGAAAAAAAGCAAAAAAGAAATACAGGAGCGTGTCAGGGAGCTGCTCTCTCTCATTTCCATGGAGGGCTTTGAAAAGCGGTATCCTCATCAGCTATCTGGCGGACAACGCCAGCGTGTTGCCTTTGCAAGGGCGCTTGCCCCTAACCCGCACCTGCTTCTCCTAGATGAGCCGTTCGCTGCAATTGACGCCAAGGTTCGCCGTGAACTTCGCTCATGGCTGAAAGATATGATTCGCCAAATCGGAATTACAAGCATTTTCGTAACCCATGATCAGGAGGAGGCCATGGAAGTGGCAGACCAGATTATTATAACCAATCACGGCAAAATCGAGCAAATCGGTACCCCAAAAGAAATCTGCGACTCCCCGCAGACCGAGTTTGTCGCAGATTTTATCGATATTAAGTTATAAACGTATGAACTTTAGGGCATTTAACTCCAAGCACGCTTTACCTTCACAATACGGCGGTAATTCATATCACTCATGGTTACCATTTTTTTCTGTGACGAAGCATGAACTACCTTTCCATCTCCCACATAGATGCCACAGTGCGTAATTTTATTATCACTGGTACCATAAAAGAGAATATCGCCCGGCTGGACATCCTTTACCTTTATCAGTATGTCCTTCCACTCCTCTGCCTGCTTCGCACAGGAACGCGGCATCTTGATGCCAAAATGCGAAAAGACTGTTTTGACAAAGCCAGAGGAATCTACACCATACTCTCCGCCAAAAATCTCTTTGTTCGCTTTTTCAATTGCAGCGGAATCCGTAGCATCGCCTTTTTTACCTTCTTTGAAATAACAGTAAGCGATACTCTCGATACTTGGTAAATCCGTACCTCCATATACATAACGAATTCCTAAAAACCGTCTTGCATAGTACGCAATCTCGGCGCCAAGACTCTGGTCTTCTACATCTTCTATTACTTTACCTATAGAAGCCTGTATAGTTGTACCATCTTCTTCAAAAGGATCTTTTTTCTCAGCATCCTTTTCTTTGCGATTCTTTTTACCTTTACTCGTTGCTTTATCTGTTATACTACCACCCGACACGCTTTTATCTGTTGTCCCATTATCCGTTACGCTTTCGCCTGTCACGCCACCACCTGTTACGCTCTGTGACGTCTGAAATGTTTTCTGCTCACTGTCTGCAGAAGATGTTGTATGTCCTAAAATCACCAGCACACCAAGCACCGCAAACATCATAAAGCTTCCCGCTGCCACACACAATTTCCATGAATTTTTCATGACTGTCTCCTTTCTACTCTCCATCCGGCGGTACCGCCGAACTTATTTTTTAATCCTCAACGTTGATTACACTCTTATCATACCTACAGGATTTTTCCAAATCTTCATCGGCTTGTAAAGAAGTTGTAAAAAAAATCTTTGTCCCTTTCCCTTTTTCGGATTCAATTTCAATCTGCCACCCATGTAAATCTATAATCTGCCGGCACAAATACATTCCCAATCCACTCCCCCCCATTTTTCTGCTGCGGGACTTATCCTCCCGGTAAAAGGGCTCAAATACATGTGCAAGACATTCCTCTGACATTCCCACTCCATTGTCCTCAATCACAGTCCTCTCGTCTGAGACGTCTATTGTTATCCTCCCACCTGCCTCACAGGCACGATAGCTGTTGCGAAGTATATTCATAAAAAGCAGTTCCAGCAACGTCCGATTTCCATAAATTCGCTCTCCGGTTACCCGAAATGTAAAGCTTATCTCTTTGTCTGCCATTTGGAGTTCTGTCAGCCGTTTTATTTCATCGGTAAACTCAGGCAGGGAAATCTCCTCCTTTTCCAGAGCCCCCTGTCTCATAAGAATCATTTCCCTGAGAGTTTCCATTATTCCCATCATACGCCCAGACTCTTTTACTATATAGTCCATGTATTCTATCCGCTTATCCTCCGCCAGATTTGTACTCTCCACCAGCTGTGCATATCCACGGACAGAAGTCAGCGGCGTCCGCATTTCATGGGAAAGCGCGTCGATAAATTCCTGTTTGTGCGCCGCCTCCTGCTCCTTATTTTCTATATTTTCCTTTATCTGCCTTATCATCCAGTTCATATCTCTTGATAAATCTGATATCTCGTCATGCCCCTCTACCTCGATTTGACATTCATAATCTCCTGCTGCTACCCTTGCCGCCGCCTCGGAAAGTCTGTCAATGGGGCGCAAAAATTTTCTTATAATGAAATACAACAAAACTGCCATCAAAACAGAGGCAGCAATTTCCACGAAAAGGAAAATGAAAAGCTGCTTTTTCCACACCTGTAGAATACCAGAAACCCTTTCATACATAACAAACTGATAGGAAGTTCCCGCTAACATTCCAGATGTACAGGTAAACTTATCCTCGTCTTTTACTACTATTGTAGTCTTTCCTTTCTGCTCGCCTGTCACTAAAATTTCGTTTTGCCGCTCTACCTCCCGGATAAACGAGGACTCCAGTTTTCCCTCCAAGTAAGAATACGTCATCTGCGAACCAATACCCGACTTGTATTGGAGATTCCCATCTTGCCAAAGCTCAAAAGCATACCCATCTGTGCTATAGCTGGACACATATGCCTGAAAGAGCTCCCACACTCCGTCCTGTCCCCCGCCAAGCTCTCCTAAATCCTCAGAAAGGGGAACCGCTATGTTTTTCCATTCAACCATTGCTTTCTGCTCTACGGTATTCACACTCTCCCTGTAAACGGAACGAAAAACAAGAACATTGCAGATATTTAATACCACAAGAAAAAGCAATGTCACAACCATGTAAATTTTTTCCCATACTTTCATGCCTAAACCTCCAGACGATATCCCAGCTTATACACCGTTTTCAGCCTTTTTTCCAGCTTCAGTTTTTTCCTGAGAGACGCCACATGCACATCCACTGTCCTTGTATCTCCTGCATAGTCCCAGCCCCACACCTGCTCTATCAGCCGTTCTCTCGACAGCGCAATATTCCGGTTATGGATAAAATATTCCAGCAATTCATACTCCTTTGGCATGAGGGAAATCTCTCTATCCCCAAGCCTGACTGTGCGCGACTGCAAATCCACCTGTAACTCCCCCATTGTAAATATTTCCTCTGCTCCCCCGGTGCGGTTTCTTCTCAATACAACATTGACACGGGCAATGAGCTCCAGCATGTCAAACGGTTTGACAATATAATCCTCTGCTCCCATATTCAACCCTTTCACTTTATCATATGTGCCATCCTTTGCCGTCAATAAAATGATGGGTATACCAGAACAGTCCGAAAGTATATCGTAGCCGGAACGCCCTGGCAGCATGATATCAAGAAGAATTAAATCATAAGAGCCGCTCCGTATATACGATTCCGCCTTTATCCCATCATACGCCTGCGTACACGTATGCCCAACAAGCGATAAATTTTCTTTTAGAAGATTGTTTATCAGCTCCTCATCCTCAACAATTAGTATGTCTGCCATGGTTTCACGAACCTCCCCTATTTCTTTCCCTGATTATAACACAAACTTGTTAGGAAGTTATTAAAAAAAGGGCTGTTTAAAAATCTCAGCCCTTTTCAAAAATTGTCTTTCGCTGTTTTAGTGGTGGAACAACCGGATTCCGGTAAAGCACATCGCAATGCCATGCTTATTGCAGGCTTCAATCACTTCTCCGTCACGAATCGAACCGCCCGGCTGTGCAATATATTTTACACCGCTTCGGAATGCCCGGTCAACATTATCACTGAATGGGAAGAACGCATCCGAGCCAAGTGTGACATCCTTTGCATATTCCTTCAGCCATGCCTCTTTTTCTGCCTTCGTAAATACCGGAGGTTTCTCGGTAAATGCCTTCTGCCACTCACCATCTGCCAGCACATCCATATAGTCCTCGCCAATATAAAGGTCAATCGCATTGTCACGGTTCGCACGCTTCATATCCTCACGAAATGGAAGATTCAGCACCTGCGGTGACTGGCGGAGCAGCCAGTTGTCTGCCTTACTTCCAGCAAGACGGGTACAATGGATGCGGGACTGCTGCCCTGCTCCAATACCGATTGCCTGTCCGCCCTTTACAAAGCAGACTGAGTTTGACTGCGTATATTTCAAGGTAATCATGGCAATCGCCATATCAATCTTAGCAGATTCCGGAATTTCCTTATTCTCTGTTACTACATTACTAAAGAAATCCTCATCAATATTCAAATCATTGCGTCCCTGCTCAAATGTGATGCCAAACACTTCCTTATGCTCTATCGGCTCCGGCACATAGTCCGCATCAATCTGAATGACAGCGTAGCTTCCTTTTTTCTTTTCTTTTAGAATCTCAAGCGCCTCCGGCTCATATCCCGGTGCAATGATTCCATCCGAAAACTCTCTCTTTATTACCTTTGCGGTAGAAACATCACAGACATCGGAAAGCGAAATAAAATCTCCGTAGGAGGACATCCGGTCTGCCCCTCTCGCTCTCGCATACGCTGCCGCAAGCGGCGACAACTCTCCTAAATCATCAACCCAGTAGATTTTTGCCTCAATTTCACTAAGTGGAAGACCGACTGCTGCACCGGCAGGTGATACATGCTTAAATGAGGTCGCCGCCGGCAGCCCTGTCGCCTTTTTCAGCTCCTTTACCAACTGCCATCCGTTCAATGCGTCCAGAAAGTTAATATATCCCGGCTTTCCGTTCAATACCTGAATCGGCAGTTCTCCGTCTTTCATAAAAATCTTCGACGGCTTCTGGTTTGGGTTGCATCCATATTTCAACTCTAATTCTTTCATTACTTATTTCCCTCCTGTGCCTTGTTCACAATTTTTGACTGATACTTCCCGGTCTCAATATCTATGTAACGGACAAAAAGTGAAACCTTGTTATCCTCATTCAGACTGTTCCAAATCATGTCGGTAAAAGCATCCATATCATCCAGTATTTCTACCGGCTTCGGCTCTCCCTCAAAGCTTGGCAGTGGATTGCCATCACACTGGTATGTATGTATGAAATGTCCCTCTCCTGCCTCTGGGTTACTATATGCAAAGGTATAGCGGTTACAGCTATCCGGATTGCCATTATTGCTTTTCAGAATCGACATTGCATAGCTGTAATTTCCATTTTCCAAGTGCATAATGCCGGAAATTCTTGGTGTATAATTTGGGGCGTCCGGCTCAAATTCTCTTGTACGCAATGCCTGTTCAAATGTCTGCTGTTTATCCATGAGTTCATAAATGGTATCGGTCTGGTCACCGTTTGTCACAATCGTCTTGTTTCCAAGCACCCGGACAGGCGCATAAATAATCAGGCTTGGATCACTCATCTTCGACTCATCAAACGCCTGCGTGCGGATTCCCTCGCCCTCCTCGACAAAAATCCGGTTGCGGCTGTTCTCGCTCCGTCCCATGATAAAATAAGCAGTTACCGCATACTTACCGTTTGGGGATTTTCCTAACACAATCCCTCTGCCCGGATACGCATTTTCCTTTAGTTCGTTTTCCAGTGAAATTCGTTTCATCTTTCCCTCCAATCCGAGAACGTATACGTTCGAGTAACCGCAATTTGTGACGCTCTCTGCACAAATTGCCAAGCACAAAATTATAGCCGGTCGACTGAACGGCCTTTTACATTGGTCGCCCAGGCGGTCGGCTATTATCATTCTCCATACTCCCCATGGGTAAATCCCACTCATCCGCCAGTCATATGGAATATATTATAATAATATACGATTTCCCACAAAAATTCAACCGGATTTTTCGAATTTTCCAGTTCTCTTTCGCTTCCTCTTATTTTCAACCAACACTACCGTTTTCAAACGGTGACAATTCAAAACGGATAAAATAACCTCTGTCGTGTCTGCAGATCGGACAAACCGGAGGCGCTTCCTTCGAATCAATAACCGCCCCACAGTTTAGACAAATCCATTTCGTCGAAACGTCTGACACAAACAATGTCCCTTTTTCCAACTGCTCTGCAAATCTTCCGAAACGGTCTCCGTGAAGCTTTTCAATCCGCGCAATCTGGTGGAAGGAAGAAGCAATCTCGGAAAAGCCCTCTTGCAGAGCAACATCGCCAAAAGTCTTGTAGGCCGAGTCATACTCCTCGTATTCATTGTGCTGCGCCTTGCGCAAGAGAGTCGCCAAATCATCCGCTATGTCCACAGGATATCCACCGTCCACTACAATGTTTTCCCCTGCCACAGTCTTTAAATGTTTATAAAAAATTTCAGCATGTTCTTTTTCCTGCTCTGCCGTATAGCGGAACAATACCTCGATTACATACATACCAGATTTCTTTGCCTGACTGGCAGCAAAGGTATAGCGGTTTCTCGCCTGACTTTCTCCAGCAAAAGCCCTCATCAGATTTTTCTTTGTTTCACTTTGCTCAAATGCTACTGCCATGTTAACCTCCATAACTAATGTTTTTTATTAGTATGGATAAGTAACCGCAAATCTATTCCCACTCGCGCAAAGAACATGACTCCACACTTATTTCATCCATCTTCAATTTTTCCGAACATAACTCTACCGCTCTGTTAATAATGCGGCTCGTCACAGCGTCATAATCTATCAGCTCCAAATCCTTTTTCTCTGCTCCGGTATTCTCCATAAAGTCCTCCCTCAGGCACTGTATATAAGTGTCCCAGAAATCCGGTTCTATTTCCTCTATCTCACATTCCTCATATACAACTTCTGAGTAAGTAAGCGAATAATCCTCTCTCAAAAGCTCATTCAGGCGATGGTAATCCCGGTACATTATCTCTATCTTTTTCATCTTACTGATATCCGATGCGAGATTTCCTACCTCTTTATACCAAAGAATATCCGTCAGTAAATGGCAGAAATATCCCTCGTATAATTCATCCTGCATATAACTCTGATATTTGTCAAAAAAGGTCTCCCAGCAGATTCCATGTGTTCCATCCTGTTTATAAAAATGCGACCGCCCCTTCTTTCCCTTTCTTCCTCCCGGGCCATCCACACAGTCCGGATACAAGTTTCCTGCCATGAAACGGTTTTTATTTTCAATCGGAACTCTTTTCATGATTTCAGTTCCAATCAAATAATGAATCAGTCTTGACGCCATAATAATCTCCCTTCCTAATTATCTACTTTGTACAACGGTACAAATAAGTGTCTTTTTTTATCACAAGCTTTCCGTTTTTATCCTGTTTTGTTCTCAAGAACCGGATAAACTTTTGCCGTTCCCTCTCAAGCATTGCAGACAATTCTTTATATCTACGCAGGATAAATTCATAACAGTCCTCCGCCGTATCAAAGAAAAGTTCAATCTCATATATCCTTTTCTCTACTGCCGGAAATACACTGTTTAGATTCTCCTCCCACTGCTTTATCCACAATTCCCATTTACTACTATTATTCTCTATTTCTTCTATATCGGTTCCATATTCCCGAATCCATTCTCTAACCTGCTCAAATGCGGAGATTCCGCCCCATGTGCATATAAATACCCCATTTCTATCCAAACACTCTGAGAATGTATGGAGCATTTTTACGCCATCTTTCATAAAGACCGCTGTATGGTTAAAAAAAATACAATCATAGCTTTCCCGGAATTTCATTTCCTCCATGTTACCCCATCGAAAAGAAAAGCAGCCTTTAGGAATCTCTCCCTCCTGCTCCATTTTATGAACATCTTCCTCCAAAGAATCTGCCCATGTATTATGCAGGTCTACACAAGTTATATGAATATCCGACGGCAGCCGCTTCTGCTCCTCAAAGGCTTCCTCGGCACTCATTGTCTCACTTTCTTTCAGAAACACTTTTATATGCTCAAGAGAAAATCCCAGAAATTTCATCATAATTATCTTTTGTAAGACAGCCTTTGTCTCATCCCCGTATAAGCGGTAATTATTTTCGTCGCTTCTCTCCGGATGAATAAGTCCTTTTTCTTCATAAAGCCGCAATGCCTTTGTGGAAACCCCTACAATTTTTGCCAACTGACCGATTGTATACATAGCCTTCCCCCTTTTGACACTATTATAAACTCTGCCCTTAGGGAAAGGTCAAGTAGGAAATGAAAAACAATTTTAATATACTTTTCCAAATCTACCTATCCACAAGATACCGACTATACCCAGCATACAGCTCTTTTACAAACCCTCGCAAACAGGTCTGGTCAAATTCATTTTCAAAGGATAACTCCTGTGAATATCCACCACGCCCATCATGAATCTTTCCCTTTACTTTTATATGTCCACCGCTCATTGCTTCAAATTCAATATAATTACACTTTCCGTATGGTTCTTCCAATCTTGCTTTGCCAGATAATGAATGATACAATTCCAACAGTTCTTTAGCAAAAGCAGCAAGTTCTTTTACATCTATATCCATGGTTGCTTTAGCAGAAAAACCATAGCTATTCACATTTATATGAAGTATTGTATTTTCCGGATATTTGATATCATCCTCAAATACTTCCGGCTCTAACTCTAATTGAAAAACATCCGTTTCCAGTCTGTACATACATTCTCCTTTTATAGCATAGTTTCACTTTCTTCCACTGATAACCATTACCGTTGAGGTTGAAAAATCCCAATGTTTCTTACCTTCTTTATAATCGGAAATCCGCCTGTCATACCGTCTCTGAATCAATTCCTCCAAACGACATTTCTCTGATTCCATCAACGCCTCTGGCGCTAGACGAACCCCCTTCTGCATACTGGCAAGACTGCTCGTTCTATGGCTGTTAATCTGCCCGAAAGCCTCCTCATCCGATACTGTAAAATTATCCGGCGCATAATCCATTACCGTAAATACCTGAACATCTACGTCTTGGAAACCAAAAGAAGCCATTTCCTTTGGGTATTCATGCTCCTCCTGCACATACATGCCAACGTGATACTTTGTCATTACATCGACCTCGACCTGTGACCACAGTTTTTTCTGAAGCGCCTCCTCCTCTGCACCAAACTCATTCATCGTATGGTCTGGAATATTTAATTGATTACGCACGAGCAAAACGGAAATTCTTCCGCCTGATTTTAGAACCCGCCTCTGCTCCCTGTAAAAATCATCATGAGGAATATGCTCAAGAACCGTATAAGAATATACCAAATCAAATGTTCCATCTTCAAAAGGCAAATTGCGGATATCACCTTCTACAAAATCGCAGGCGAGTCCTAACTTCTCCGCTTTCTTTCTGGCAAAAGCAATATGTCCCTTATCAAAATCAAGTCCTGTCACAAGACAGTCCGGCACATACTGTTTCAATCTGTGACAGAACAGTCCTCCTCCACAGCCCACTTCCAGCACCTTCATGCCCGGCTTCACTCCGATGTGTTTCAGCCAGAGTTCCTTATTTCTCTCATGAAACCGGACCTCCCTGCTTGTATATAATTCCTCTGTCGTCTGAATCAATTCTGACCAATGCGTATCCATCCTCTACCTCCTGTCCTAACGTTCCTTACAATGTTTTATATACTCCCGCATCGAAGCAAAGCACCGGTTCAGCATTTCAATGTCTATTTCGCCCTCTTTATTAAACGCAGTTGCCTCGACAGTAAACGTGTCCTCATACCCCGTTTTATGTATAAAAGAAAAAAATCTTTTAAAATCAATATGTCCCTTGCCAATAGGAAGTGTGCGGAGATTTTTCCAGTCCATATATCCGCCGGCATAATCATTGACGTGATAGTGTTTTATATGCTCATTTTTCCAGAGCCAGCTATATTCTTCCTCATATAATAATTCCAACTGTTCATGAAACGCCGCCATCTTTGTATCAAAAACAAAGTGAATATCCGGGTACTGACTGGCAAGCTCGCACCAGTGCTTCATCGGATTTTCCTGATTGCATACAACATTCTCCACGAGCAAATCCACTCCCTGCTCCTCTGCCATCTCGGACAAATGCTTATATGCATCCAGATTATTCTGAAAATTCATATCGGACGTCATACCATCCCACAAATGAATGACAAGTTTCTCTGCGTGAATCATCTTTGCCACCTTGCAGTTAATCGCAAACAACCGAAACGCTTCCTCCATTGAGCCGTTCTCATTCCGGCTAATCGCTTCCCCAATATGTTTTTCACAGTGCATAACCGGCGTAAAAATTCTTTTCTTCTCCAGATATTCTGCTATTTCCTCTGCCTTGTCATACCATGAATTATACATCATAAATTCAAAGCCGTCACAAGTCAGTTCTTCTACCAGAGATTCCAGTAATTTATAATTTCTTCCATTCGGCTTTCCTATCAACGCACCTGTTGAACATAAAATTTTACTCATACCTGTCCTCCTCCCTTTCTTCCAAATGTAATCGTTTTACCGCGAAACCATGTATAGCAGACATCCTCTTTGTGTTCAGAAAAATATTCTGCTAACACACGTCCTTTCTGGCTATACTGCTCTGCTTCCTCCCTGCTCATTCCGTGGCTCATCAACCGCTCAATTTCATCGCTGCCATAATACCATAAAACATCCTGCCGGAGCAAATCTTCCACATTTTGTTTATAATCCTCTTTCTCCGGACATACAAAGGAAACCTTGTCATTCATCCTGACCTCTACACCCTGTATCCCAAGCTCACGCATAACGTACGCATTTCGCATCGCCGCCGCATAATCCCTGTTCCCGTTTTCAAACTCAGATTTCCAGTGCTTTTCTGCACCATGACGGTCACATAAAAAATCATAGTCCATTCCGTCTACAAAAAGTCCTGCTGACTCCAGCTCACGATTTGAATCAATGCAGACTATCAGACTTCCTTTCTTCCCAAACTCCATCATCTTCTTTATAAAAGGGCGTGAATTTCCGATATGGCGCAATACCGACTGAGTTATTACCACATCATAATGCTGCTTCACTGAAGCCGATAAAAAATCTGTAGAAACTAACTTCCCTTTTACCCCCTGCTCCTTAAGCAGCTCTGTTCCATATTCTATCAGTTTGTCTGCAAAATCAATTCCTGTATAGGTGCTGCCTTCAGGCAAAAGGGGCATCATCATAACCGCCATATAACCATAGCCACATCCGCAGTCCAGAATATCAACTGGTTTTTTAATTTTCCATACATCCTGAATTAGAAATTTCAAATAATCTGTATTCCAGTTCGATTTTTTGGTTCTTAGCAAATACTCCAGTCTTTCATTCCAAAACTCTCTGGAATCGGTTTCCTCACAAATGTATTCTTCATCTTTTAACGGAACCAGCCCCAGAAGTTCGTCTACTGTCACTTCAAAATACGAAGCAAGAACAGGAAGTACCGTAATATCCGGCATTGTCACGCCATTCTCCCATTTACTGACGTTCTGAAAGGAAGTGCCTATGATATCAGCTATTTCCTGCTGGGTAACACCTTTCCGTCTGCGAAGCTTTGATAATTGAAATTGAATTCTGTTCTTCATTTAATCTCCCATTCCGCCGCATAGCCTAACGATGCCAGGCAGCATTTAAAATCTTTGTAAACATTGAGACTTTATACCTATTATACAAAAGGTTCCCTCTTCTGTCTTTCACAAAATACGAGAATGTATTCGCCTGTTAAGCGAATATACCCTATCCTGTTTCTCCTACAACTCCTTTTGCATCCATACATGAGGACACCCCTCATCACTGTCCTCCTCGCCATACACGCAATAACCCAATCCGCTATAAAACTTCTCCACCCGTTTCTGAGCATGCAGACATACTTTCCTTCCGCCCATTCTCCGGATATGTCTCTCTGCCTCTTTCACGATATCAGCACCAAGCCCTCTCCCTCTGTAATCTTTCATTACCGCAATACGCCCTATCACATACACAGCGTCTTTCAATTCCTTAAAAAAACGGCATGTCGCTACCGGAATATTTCCATCAAATAAAACCAGATGTCTGGAGCCTGCATCCGTTTCGTCAAATTCCTCACAAAACCCCTGCTCCTTTACAAATACCATTTCCCGAATCAGAACCGCCTCCTGCGGCAGTGTATCGTATATTTTAAATTCCATTTTTTTCTCCTTTTTAAAGCACTGTCCAACTACTTTCCAGCATAATGATATCTTTTTCGGTTTTTAACCAACAATCCGCCTGTCACAAAAAGAGCCAGCACTTCCGATACGACAATGGCAAGCCAGATTCCGTTCAATCCCCAAATCATCGGCAGAAATATAATGGCAATTACCTGAAACAACAGCGTCCTCAAAAAGGAAATGAGTGCCGACACTCCCCCATTGTTTAGAGCCGTAAAAAAGCCGGAGCCAAATATATTAAAGCCAATAAAAAGAAAGGCAATCGAGTATAGGCGGAAACCATTCGCTGTCATATCTAAAAGCTCTGCGTCATATCCGACAAATATTTTTGCCAGCAATGTTGCGGTAAGCTCCGCCAGCACCGTCATGCACACTTGAGCCGCCATAATAATCAGCAGACTCTTTTTCAGCAGATTTTTCAGTTCATCATGATTTCCTGCCCCATAGTGAAAGCCGACAATAGGTGCACTTCCAATCGAATACCCAATAAAAACTGAAATAAATATAAAGTTGACATACATAATAACTCCATACGCTGCCACACCGTCTTCCTGAGCAAACTTCATCAACTGAAAATTATACAGCATATTGACAAGTGACAACGACAGATTCGTCATCATCTCCGATGAACCATTCGTACAGCTCTTTAAAAGCTGTTTCCCATAAAACTTTGGCTTTACCAGCCACACCCCAATGAAATACTGCAACAAAGAGAAAGTCCAGCACCATATTGGTCACACCAGCCCCAACTGTTACCACAAGTCCATTCTGCGGCTTTTCCGCTACCGGGAAAAAACTCTGGAAACTATTTTGCAGCATAAATGCCGCATTGCCAAGTAAGAGAATCCTTCCATAGAGAACCGCATCTGCCAACATAGCCTCACTTGCCCCCAGACGTATTGCCACCTGCCGGATTGTGAACATTCCGATCAGCGTAAGTACCACTCCTATAATAATATTCACATATACAATCATGGAGAAATATTAATTGCCCGCTTCTCCTTTCCTTCTCCCATTGTTTTCGCCACAATGGCGCTTCCGCCTGTTCCTAACATAAAGCCGATTGCTCCGAGAGCCATAATAAAAGGCATAATCAGGTTTACGGCAGCAAATGGGGTACTGCCCACATAATTGGACACGAAAATGCCGTCTACTACCCCATAAATCGAAGTAAACACCATCATGACAACCGATGGTAGCACAAAACGAAGTAATCTTTTATAAGTAAAATGTTCTGACAACTGAATTTTCATTTCTGTCCTCCTAAAGCTGTTTTCCTGCCGATCTCCCAGCACAAATATTTTCCTTCTCACTAATATTTATATTTTCTCTCAACAACGAGAGATACTTTTTAGAAAGCTGGATTAACTCCTCACCTTCTTCTTCTGTCATAGTTTCAAATATAAGGTTTTCCGCCTGCATAATCGGAATAATCTTCTCCTTAATAAGCTTCTCCCCTGCTTTTGTCAGATAAATATGCTTATCCCTCCCCCTGCCTTGCTCAAGTGTCAGGTAGCCTTCTTCTTCCAACTTCCTTATAGACGAATGAACTGTCTGCTTACTTGTATAAGCAACATTGCAAATATCCTTTTGCAGACAGCCGTCTCCCAGCTCACAGAGAGTATAAAGAATCGTAAACGCACTGTCTGAAATCCCTCTATCTAATGCAATCATGTGATACAGCTCCTCCGTTTCCCGATGAATACGGTTGTACTCCGCTAATTTTCTTCCCTGTACCGGTTCCATACACCTCGCCTCCTGTTCACAACTTGTTCGAAACAGATTTATATTAGCAAGTCTGATTTCAGACTTGTCAGCTATTATAGTACGATTTCAGACTTATGTCAAGCTTTCTATAACATAGAAGAAGCTCTCCTGTAGTAAAGAGAGCTTCTAAATATTTTAATCACTTATCTGTTCTTAATTATCCTTTAATTGCTTCCATAAAGCTATAATACGATGGCTTTGCATCGTTGAGTCCGGTATCAAACAGCAATGGATGCGAATTTCCTCCCTGCTGCGCACCTCCACGCCATGACACAGTATCATACAGCCCCCACAAGGTCAGTCCGGTAATTTTCTTACCTGAGGAATTCTGAACTGCTATCAGTTTTTTCATCAATTCGCCAATATACTCTGCCTGCTGTTCATTCGTCTGTCCCTCATCCTTATAGCTTCCATCGTTATTGTTTATCGTCACATCCAGCTCCGTAATCTGAACCTCAAAGCCTGCGTCTATAAACTTTTTGACTGTGCCGGTAAACAAATCTGCTGACGGATAATCAACATCCAAATGGCTCTGCATACCGATTCCCTGACATATCTTAGCCGGTTCGTCCTTATTGATATAATTGATTAACTCAACCACACTGTCTGGGTGATTTCCTACATATGTGTTAAAATCGTTATACATAAGAGAAACCGAACCTATCAGGTCAAATTTCTTTAGCATGTCGTAAGCAATTTCAAATGCTTTTTTCAGATATGGCGGATTGTTCTCCAAGTCACCGGAACGATTTCCGTACACAGCAGACCAGTTCGCATCCGCATTGTTATTCAGATACTCATTCGCCACATCCCATACATATACAACATCCTTGTATGCACCGTTGTCTAATGTATATACATGATTCATCACACTGCGGATATACATTTCCATCCGTGCGTTCATCACTTCTGTTGTGACATACTCTCCACTATTATCATAGCCTTCCTTAAAGAACCACTCCGGCGTCTGACTGTGCCATACCAGTGTGCGGGCACGCATTTTCAGTCCATTCGCTTTTGCAATCTTTAACGACTCATCAACTGAGCTAAAGTTCAGTTTTGGAATCGTCGTCTCCTTATAGCTTTCCGGTATCACATAGTTTCCGGTCTGGCTCTTTGCCTCTGTCGTCTGAATAATCTGTTTATTCCAGTTGCCTAGCACGCTATCCGGCTTCATTTCATTCTCAAGTGTAAAACTGTTATAATGTTTCTTCACATAAGCCAACGTCTTGGCATCCTTCATCTGGTTCAGATTCAGACAGGTTCCAACCATTCCAAATGTAGTGCCATATGCATCTTTAATGCTATCGACTTCCACAATCGTACTTGCCTTCGTCTGAGTCAGGACAATCTCGTCAATGTAGAAAGAAACCGTCTTTGTCGCATCCTCGTTTTCCGGCGTTTCAAAATAAATATAAAACTGTGTAAAAGATTCCGGAACAGTGAAGGTTTTCGTAATTTTGGTCCATTCCGTCGACGCCGTTACGGAAGCAATCTCTTTATAGGAGTTTTCCGCATTCTGGTAAGTACATTTGATAGTCCCTGTGCCGGAAGCCAGTTTAACATAGGCTTCAATTTGATAGGTCGCACCCGCAACCATCTCGGCACCAGCCTCGTAGCCCGCTCCGTGCCAGTTTGCTGTCCTTCCTGTCACATAAAGGCAGTTGCCCTCTTTTCCTCCGGGAGCCGATGTAACTTTTACGTCTCCACGGCTTGTAAACCCATCCGTGCCGTTACTGAACGATGCCGTCTTCGTTACAACCGGTGTAAACGGAGTCGGAGCCGGAGTTACCGGCTTTTGGGTTGCCGGCTTCTGAGTTGCCATCTGTGTTGGCTTTGCAGAAACACCCGGCGATGGAGAAACAGTTACCGGTGGCTTCTTTGTCGTACTCGGTGTCGTACTCGGTGTCGTACTCGGTGTCGGACTCGCAGTTGATGATGTTCCTGGTGTCTGTAACGGTTTATCCGAACCCGAAGGATTGCCTGACTCCCCCGGTTTAGTGGAAGTCTGCGGATTCCCCGTATCATCCGGTTTTTTTGAATTATCCGGCTTTGCAGAGCCCGGTATTATCGGTTTCTTTGTCGGAACAACCGGCTTCTGCGTCTTTTTAATCACTTTCTTTTTCTTTACCTTGACTTTGCAGACAAGCTTCTTTCCGGCAACCTTCGCCGTAATTTTCGCTGTTCCTTTTTTCTTTGCTTTTACCGTTCCTTTCTTAGATACGGTAGCAATCTTTTTCTTACTGCTTTTCCATTTTACTTTCTTCTTCGTTCCCTTTACTTTCAGACGAACCTTCTGTCCTACATACAAGGTAACTTTTTTCTTAAGTTAGCAACCACCAGTTCAAC
>DEUM01000022.1 GCA_002362575.1 Lachnoclostridium sp. UBA3262
ACTGTTCAATTATCAAGGTTCGATTCACCGTTTTTCCTCTGAAAAACGGTTGCTTTTTGTACTTTCGCGTTATGTTTTCTTATCGCGTCAGCGAATATTATATTATCAGAAAATTTCATGCTTGTCAACACTTTTCTCAAATTTTTTATAAGCATTTTTCTGAAACTTCACGCAGCCAAAGCTCTATTCCAAAACAGCACCAACGGCGCCCCGAAACTGGGCGCCGCTGATTTATCCATAGTTAAATCATACTATGCAAAACATGATTCAAATTCACACAATTATGCGAAAAGGCGTCTACTCCTCCAGCATAACCGGTTCCTCTTCCTCTAACATTAACAGTTCTTCGTCTTCAGAGAAATTCAGCTCTACATCCGGTTCCTCTATTGCCTCCCCAGCTTCTTCATTCTCCGGCTCCAACACTTCTTCTACCGGCGCCGGCGGCTCCAGACTGTCTACTAAATCACTATGAATCTCAATATTCCGATACCGTTTCATACCTGTTCCGGCAGGAATCAGTTTACCGATAATTACATTTTCCTTCAAACCAATCAACGGATCCACCTTACCCTTAATTGCAGCATCCGTCAGAACTTTTGTTGTCTCCTGGAAAGAAGCTGCTGACAGGAATGAATTGGTAGCAAGGGAAGCTTTTGTGATACCAAGAATAATCTGCTTACCCTCTGGTGGTTCCTTTCCTTCTTCCTGCAGTGCCTCTACAGCATCTTCATACTCCAATGCGTCGACAAGAACACCCGGCAGGAAGTCAGAATCTCCATTGTTTTCAATGCGCACCTTTTTCAGCATCTGACGCACAATAACCTCAATATGCTTATCATTGATTTCTACACCCTGCAGGCGATATACTCTCTGAACCTCACGGAGCATATAATCCTGCACGGCACGAACGCCTTTTATCTTTAATATATCATGAGGATTGACACTTCCTTCTGTCAATTCGTCTCCGGCTTCCAGTACCTGACCATCCATAACTTTAATCCGGGAGCCATACGGAATCAAATACGCTTTACTCTGTCCTGTTTCATCATTCGAGACAATGACCTCGCGCTTTTTCTTTGTATCACGAAGCTGTACCTTTCCGGCAAACTCCGATATAATAGCAAGACCTTTTGGCTTTCTCGCCTCAAAAAGTTCCTCAACACGAGGGAGACCTTGTGTAATATCATCACCGGCAACACCACCTGTATGGAAAGTACGCATTGTCAACTGTGTACCCGGCTCACCAATCGACTGAGCAGCAATAATGCCGACTGCCTCTCCGACCTGCACAGGCTCCTTCGTCGCCATGTTAGAACCATAACATTTCGCGCAGATACCAACATGGGATTTACATGTTAAGATTGTACGGATTTTTACCTGTGCCTTGTCGCCAGCGTCAATAATTGCCTTTGTATTTACAATCCGTGCGGCGCGCTTCGGTGTAATCATGTGATTTGCTTTCACGATTACATTTCCGTCGTCATCTAGAATCGTTTCACAGGAATAACGTCCTGTAATTCTTTCCTCTAACGTTTCTATAATTTCTTTTCCATCCATAAAGGCACTAATCCACATACCCGGAATCTCATCTGCCTTCGCACCTTCACAGCAATCTGTCTCGCGGATAATTAACTCCTGCGACACATCGACCAGACGTCTTGTCAGATAACCGGAATCGGCTGTACGAAGCGCCGTATCAGACAGACCTTTGCGGGCACCATGCGCAGAAATAAAGTATTCCAATACGTCCAGCCCCTCACGGAAGTTCGACTTAATCGGCAGCTCAATCGTACGTCCTGACGTATCCGCCATCAGTCCACGCATACCAGCAAGCTGTTTAATCTGCTTATCCGAACCACGGGCACCGGAATCTGCCATCATATGAATATTGTTGTACCTGTCCAGACCACCAAGCAACGCTTCCGTAATCTCATCATCGGCATTCTTCCATGTCTCAATAACTGACTTATAACGCTCCTCGTCCGTCAACAGACCACGACGGTATTTCTGCGAAATTACCTCGACCGTATCTTCTGCTTCCTTGATAATGCTCTTTTTAGACTCCGGTACTTCCATATCCGAAATGGATACAGTCATAGCAGCACGAGTTGAGAACTTATACCCAAGAGCCTTAATAGCATCGAGTGTCTCCGCTGTTTTTGTAGCGCCTTCATTATTGATACATTTTTCAAGAATCTGTTTCAATTCTTTCTTTCCTACGTGGAAGTCAACCTCCAGCTTCAGGAAATTTTCCTCCTTGCTACGGTCTACAAATCCCAAATCCTGACTTATTATTTCATTGAAAATAAAACGACCGAGTGTAGATTCAATAATACGGGATTCTACAACCCCATCCTTATTTTCGCCAAATCTTCTTACCTTAATTTTTGCATGCAGTGTAATCTCATGGTTTTCGTAGGCAATAATCGCCTCATTCATATCCTTAAACCATTTACCTTCGCCCATTGCTCCCGGTCTTTCCTGTGTCAAATAGTAAATACCGAGAACCATATCCTGAGACGGTACGGCTACCGCACCACCATCGGATGGTTTCAACAGGTTATTCGGAGACAATAGCAGGAAGCGGCACTCTGCCTGAGCCTCTACTGACAACGGCAGATGCACAGCCATCTGGTCTCCGTCGAAGTCGGCGTTAAATGCTGTACATACAAGCGGATGAAGCTTAATCGCCTTACCCTCAACAAGAGTCGGTTCAAATGCCTGAATACCAAGTCGGTGAAGGGTAGGGGCGCGGTTTAACATAACCGGATGCTCGCGAATTACCTCCTCGAGAATGTCCCATACTTCCGGCTCTAATTTTTCAACCATCTTCTTCGCATTTTTTATATTATGCGCTGTTCCGTTTGCCACAAGCTCTTTCATTACAAACGGTTTGAACAGCTCGATTGCCATTTCTTTTGGCAAACCGCACTGATAAATTTTAAGCTCCGGCCCTACTACGATAACGGAACGTCCGGAATAGTCAACACGCTTACCAAGCAGATTCTGACGGAAACGTCCCTGTTTACCTTTCAACATATCGGAAAGAGATTTCAAAGCACGGTTACCCGGCCCTGTTACCGGACGGCCGCGGCGTCCATTATCAATCAGTGCATCCACTGCCTCCTGAAGCATACGCTTTTCGTTGCGGACAATGATATCCGGAGCGCCAAGCTCAAGCAGTCGTTTTAAACGGTTATTACGGTTAATAATACGGCGGTACAAGTCGTTCATATCAGAGGTTGCAAAACGCCCGCCATCCAACTGAACCATCGGTCTTAAATCCGGCGGTATAACCGGAATAACAGTCAATATCATCCAGTCCGGATGATTTCCCGATTCACGGAACGCCTCAACAACTTCCAGCCTTTTTATAATCCTTGCACGCTTTTGACCAGTTGAAGCCTTTAATTCCGCTTTCAGTTCCTTTGACTCCGCCTCTAAATCAATGCGCTGCAACAACTCCTGTACAGACTCTGCCCCCATACCAACACGGAACATATCACCATATGTCTCCCGCGCTTTCTGGTATTCCGGCTCAGATAGCACCTGACCCACCTGAATATCCTTTGTCTCGGAATCCAGTACAATATAAGAAGCAAAATATAAAACCTTTTCCAAAACTTTCGGTGAGATATCAAGCATCAGCCCCATGCGGCTTGGAATCCCTTTGAAATACCAAATATGGGAAACCGGCGCAGCAAGCTCGATATGCCCCATTCTCTCCCTGCGAACGCTTGACTTCGTAACTTCAACACCACAACGGTCACAGACAATTCCTTTATAACGAACCTTTTTATACTTACCGCAATGACATTCCCAGTCCTTGCTCGGTCCGAAAATTCTCTCACAGAAAAGACCATCTTTTTCCGGTTTTAAAGTACGATAATTTATCGTCTCCGGTTTTTTTACCTCTCCCCTTGACCACTCACGGATTTTTTCAGGAGAAGCTAACATAATTCTAATTTTATCGTATGTTAATGTTTTCTCGTTATCATTACCTAACTGTGGCATATTCTATATCCGTCCTTTCTATCAATCTGCACTAATGCTGCTGTCATCATCCAGACCTTCTACGGTGGTTTCACGGAACCCGGCATCCTCGAAAGATTCATTTTGTAATTCAAAATTCTTGTCGTTTATCAGATTGTTGACATCTTCAGAGTTTCCTTCCTCTAATGTTTCATTCATCTGGACTTCATTGCCTTCTTCATCCAAAACCGTAACATCCAGCGCCAATGCCTGTAACTCTTTCAGCAATACCTTAAAGGACTCCGGTATTCCCGGCTCAGAAATATTATCGCCCTTGATAATAGCTTCGTATGTTTTCACACGTCCTACAACATCATCCGACTTCACGGTCAAAATCTCCTGCAGAGTATAGGCAGCACCGTATGCTTCCAGCGCCCATACCTCCATCTCTCCAAAACGCTGTCCACCGAACTGGGCTTTACCACCCAGTGGCTGCTGCGTTACTAAGGAATAAGGACCTGTCGAACGGGCATGAATCTTATCGTCTACCAAGTGGTGGAGCTTCAGATAGTGCATGAAACCAATCGTGACCTCACTGTCAAAATATTCTCCGGTACGTCCGTCGCGAAGCTGGACTTTTCCATCTTCCTTAATTGGCACACCAGCCCATTCCTTGCGGTATTCCTGATTCGTCAGCAGATATTCCATTACCTCCGGATCGAGAATGTCCTTATATTTCTTTTCAAACTCCTCTAACGGCGTATTCACGTAGTCATTCGCCAGTTTCAGAGTATCCATAATATCTATCTCATTTGCGCCATCAAATACCGGTGTCGCCACATTAAATCCAAGTACCTTTGCCGCCAGACTGAGGTGAATCTCCAGCACCTGTCCGATGTTCATACGCGACGGCACACCGAGTGGATTCAACACAATATCAAGTGGTCGTCCGTTTGGCAAAAACGGCATATCCTCTACTGGGAGCACACGGGAAACGACACCCTTGTTACCATGGCGTCCTGCCATTTTGTCTCCCACCTGAATTTTTCTCTTTTGTGCAATGTAAATGCGCACCGTCTGGTTTACACCCGGTGACAGTTCGTCTCCATTTTCACGGGTAAATACTTTCGCATCGACAACGATACCAAATTCTCCGTGAGGCACACGCAGGGAAGTATCCCGGACTTCTCGTGCCTTTTCTCCAAAGATGGCACGAAGCAGTCTTTCCTCTGCCGTCAACTCTGTCTCTCCCTTTGGCGTAACCTTACCAACTAAAATATCACCGGCACGAACCTCCGCACCAATACGGATAATACCCTGCTCATGCAAATCCTTCAGGGCATCGTCGCCGACTCCCGGAACATCTCGGGTAATTTCCTCCGGCCCAAGCTTCGTGTCTCTGGCCTCTGTCTCATATTCATTGATATGAACGGAAGTATATACATCCTCCTGTACCAATCTTTCACTCAGCAGTACCGCATCCTCGTAATTGTAACCTTCCCATGTCATAAATCCGATTAATGGATTTTTCCCAAGGGCAATCTCTCCACCAGAAGTGGAAGGACCATCCGCAATTACCTGTCCTGCCTCAATTTCCTCGCCCTTTGATACAATCGGGCGCTGGTTCATACAGGTACCCTGATTACTTCGAACAAATTTAGCTAACTTATATTCATCCAGATTACCATCTGCCTTGCGAACCAGAATACGGTTTGACTCTGCCCTCTCGACAACTCCGCCTTCCGTTGCCACCACGCAGTTACCGGAATCGACGGCCGCTTTCATCTCCATACCAGTTCCTACCGCCGGCGCCTCTGTAATCAGAAGCGGCACTGCCTGACGCTGCATGTTAGAACCCATCAGCGCACGGTTTGCGTCATCGTTTTCCAAGAATGGAATCATCGCCGTTGCCACAGAAAATACCATCTTCGGCGACACATCCATATAATCAATTTTCTTTCTCTCAAACTCGGAAGTCTCCTCACGGAAACGGCCGGATATATTTTTACGGACAAAGTAACCGTCCTCATCTAACTGCTCATTCGCCTGAGCCACATGATAACGGTCTTCCTCGTCTGCCGTCATGTAAACTACCTCATCGGTAACACGCGGATTAGAAGGATCGCTCTTATCTACTTTGCGGTACGGCGCCTCAACAAATCCATACTCATTAATTCTTGCATACGATGCAAGAGAGTTAATCAGACCGATGTTCGGACCTTCGGGCGTCTCAATCGGACACATTCTTCCATAGTGGGAATAATGCACGTCGCGGACTTCAAATCCGGCACGGTCTCTGGAAAGACCACCCGGTCCTAACGCCGAAAGACGTCTCTTATGAGTCAGCTCGCTCAGCGGGTTGTTCTGGTCCATAAACTGGGATAACTGGGAGCTTCCAAAGAACTCCTTTACCGCAGCCGTTACTGGCTTAATATTTATCAGCGACTGTGCAGAAATCCCCTCGATATCCTGCGTTGTCATTCTTTCACGCACAACACGTTCCATACGGGAGAGCCCGATTCGGTACTGATTCTGAAGCAGTTCGCCAACAGCACGGATACGACGGTTACCCAAATGGTCAATATCATCATCATTTCCGATGCCAAACTCTAAGTGCATATTATAGTTAATGGAAGCAAAAATATCTTCCTTTGTGATATGTTTCGGAATCAACAGCGGAACACTTTTCTTAATCGCCTCATAGCGCTCCTCGTCTGTTTCGTATTCTTCCAGAATCCTTTTCAGCTCTGGATAATATACTTCCTCTGTAATGCCGAGTGCTTTTTTATCTGCATCCGGCAAAAATGTATTCAAATCCACCATCATATTGGAAAGGATTTTTTCTACATGCCCTTCTTCTGTCTGAATCATGACATAAGAAACGGCAGAATTCTGAATCTCCGTTGCAAGTTCTTCTGATACAACAGTATCGGCTTCTGCCAGAACTTCTCCGGTCTCAACGCTTACAACATCCTCTGCCAGACGGAATCCAGCAATACGGTTTCTAAATGCCAGTTTTTTATTAAACTTATAACGCCCCACCTTCGCCAAGTCATATCTTCTCACATCAAAGAACATACTGTTAATCAGGTTTTCCGCACTGTCAACGGAAAGCGGTTCACCCGGACGGAGCTTTTTATACAGCTCAAGAAGTCCGTCCTGATAATTTTCAGACGGATCCTTTGCAAAACTTGCCAGAATCTTTGGCTCCTCGCCAAACATGTCCAGAATTTCCTGATTCGTCCCCACGCCTAAGGCACGAATCAGTACCGTAATCGGCACTTTTCTATTTCTATCTACACGAACGTAAAATATATCATTGGAGTCTGTCTCATACTCTAACCATGCACCACGGTTAGGAATGACAGTCGCGGAATACAATTCTTTCCCAATCTTATCATGAGCAATACCATAGTAAATACCAGGGGAACGTACCAACTGGCTTACAATAACTCGTTCAGCACCATTTATAACAAATGTACCCGTAGCAGTCATTAACGGAAGATCTCCCATAAAAATATCATGCTCACTGATTTCTTCCGTTTCATTATTATGGAGCCGTACCTTAACTTTTAAAGGTGCTGCGTAAGTAGCATCTCTCTCCTTACACTCCTCGATGGAATATTTCACATCATCTCTGCACAATTCAAAGCTGACAAATTCCAGACTTAAATTTCCATTATAATCCGCGATTGGCGAAATATCGCGAAGCACTTCGTTCAAGCCTTCTTCCAGAAACCATTTGTATGAATCTGTCTGAACCTCAATGAGATTCGGCATTTCCAATACTTCTTTCTGCTTTGAATAACTCATTCTCACGTCTTTGCCCACACGGACGGGACGTATTCTGTTCTTCTCCATTGATGATTTCACTCCTTGTCTTTTCTACAAAACTGTGATATACTATAAACCAAGTAGGGCTAATAAGCCTACCATACCACAATAGTGCATTTTCCATCTTACCACAATGGTAGTCCGGTGTCAAGGCACTTTTTTATTTTGTGGCAATCTTTTTGGCGCAAAATTTTATTACAAAAAATTGACGCATATATCTGCGCCAATTTTTCTGTTTCCTAAAGTATTCTTCTGTAACTATATTTTACAACGTTTTTCTACAAGTTCTCTACTTTTTTGATTACATAATCTTCTAGAATTTCTGCCGTTCTCTCTAAGCCGAGGCGGCTGCTGTTAATACAGATGTCATATTTTCGTGCATCGCCCCACTTAAAATCCGAATATCGATTGTGATACTGGCGTCTCAACCTGTCGTGACGAAAAATCTTTACATCTGCTTCCTCCTTCGATAAACTGAACTTTTCCATCACACGGGCAGACTTTACTTCCCTGTCCCCTACAATAAAAATGGAAACAAGGCCTTCCCTGTCCTTTAATACTGTCTCCGAACAGCGTCCCAGTACAACAAAAGATTCCCCGCTGTCCGCCTTGTTCTCTAAATACTCGAACTGCATCTCTGCCAGATTCTCCTCCATAGAATTGGAAAAGCCACGCACTCTCCGTGATAACAGAGGATTTCTTGGCTTCTCGTCCAAATGCTCCAACTGCTCCACACTGGTTTCTTTTTCCCTCGCAATCTCATCTAATATATTCCTATCATACAGCGAAACTCCTAAATCCTTTGCAATCTTTTCCGCAATCACATGGCCCCCACTTCCATATTCACGGCTTATACTTATAATAACCTGTTTATCCATGATGACCTCCAATCCAATGCAAGCATTTATAATTTCCTTGTTATACTCAACAATACTACCATGTTGACTATATTATACAACAATTGGCTGTTAAAAAATAGGGGGAATTTGAAAAAAAGCTACACTTCCACAAACTCATATTTTCCCGGTCCTAATCCGGTTACCTTCTTAATAACCTTTGCTGTTTTCATTACATTCATAATATTGGTCGCCTTAGATTTAGAACAATTCAACCATTCCATAACATTCATTTGCCCAAACGGAACGCCAATACCACACTGCCTAAATACCTGTTCAATGTTGTGGATAAATGTATCGGTCACTTCTACATCCTCAAACAGCGGAAAATACTTTTCAAAATCATTGCTTATTTTTTCAGAGGCATTGCTTACTTTTCCAGTGGCATTGCTTACTTTTTTCAAGTCATTGCTTACTTTTTCAGGACTATTGCTTACTTTTCTAAAAATTGTAACTTTAAAGCCATCACCAAGTTCTTCAAATAATGGCTCTGCCAATCCATACTCTTTACATCTATTGATTATTCTTGGCAATCCAGTTCCCCATGCCTCTACAATATGCATATAGTGAAATGCTTCTGCTATAGCTTCATTTCTACATGTGGACTTTCCTAATTTGGCAGTTTCCAAATCCAAGCCACCATAAAGCATACCCGGTGACGAAACCTCCAGCCTGTCATCATAAATGCATACCTGCGCACATGATTTATCGAGATAACTTCTATGAAGAACTGCATTTGCAATCATTTCTCTGATAGCCGATATTGGCAGTTCATACGCATCTTTTCTGTATTCTCCTTCAATCTCTGCCCCCATATCTATATGTCTTAAGACAAAATGATAGGCATCATCGACTTGATCATAAATTGGTCCGCTAAACTCTTTTTTATCAATAAAAATATCTCTCGTTTTTCCTTTAAATAAAGCACATTGTATCTTTGATGCTTTATTTCTGTTATCCGTCAATAAATCAAATGCATGTGTCGGATAAGGATTTCTCCCTACTCTGCAAAGGACACCAAAATCATGAAGCTTTTCTAAAGTCATATCCTTTACAGCAAGTTTTTCCTCCTCTGTTTCACATGATTCAATTGCAACCTGCTTCATCTTCTTACACAAATTCAATGCTTTCTTTTCATCATACTCACAGCCAATCTCCTGAAGTGTATCATAGGATATACTTTGTCCTTCCAGTTCCAATTCCTGCAATTTTCTTGTGTCAGCAGGTCTGCTTGTGCCATTGATTCTTATATAAGTGCTTGTTTCCTTCCCCTTGCTTGCTAGATAATAAGGTCTGAACTTTCCGGGTACTACATCAATCACAAGAACCGTCTCATCCTCTAATGTTTGAATGGATATGTCCGGTTCTATCTGCGGTGTACACGCATCGGAAATCATATTGGAAATAGAATCCGACAATTTGAATGGACTCTGTTCACCAATTCCATACACGATACCAGTCTCATCTTCAACTCCTAAAATAACCTGCCCACCAGTGCTATTAGAAAATGCAATAATATCTTTAAGAAATTTCTCATGATTATTGGGAATCTCTCTCTTAAATTCAATATTCTTGTCTTCTGCAAAATATCCTTTATTGACCATAATAACACCAGCTTTCTGCCATATATCTTGTCCCTGAAATATGCTTCAGGCTAATTCACTGTCTTTACTATATCATATTTTCCTTTTTTTACAATCCCCATATATGACTTGAAATTCAAAATTTTATAAGATATATAGAGTTTTCCTTATATATTAGGTTAGTTTATATTTATAAACAAAGAACAGATGCGCCCTTGTTCAAAAGGAGCATCCGTTCTTATAGGTTCTTTATTGTTTTTAGGAATATTATTAGTAGTAAACTACTTTTGAGCGCAATGACTCATCAATACAGTTTAACGCACTTTTATCTCTGATATAAATATTAAAATTAAGAAACGCAGAATCATCTAACTCAACGTCGTGCGAAAAACTACTCTCTATGCAAATCATTTCGCTCTCTCCATAAGGCACAGATAAAAAATCAAGATAGATATTTTTTATATAATCTCCATTTATTGCTTCATAGCCTATGGATATGGTCCCGCTTTTAAATGTAATATTCTCAAGATATCTGTTAGAGGATAATCCCCCATTCGCAGTACCAACAACATTTTCCTCCACAGTAAAACTCTTATCCGTTTTTTGAGGCGGATAGGACCATAGTGTAAGTTTATTGTCTTTCTCTTTTTTATATAGAACGCCATCAATGCTGCACCAACATGGGTTACCATCCGCAACATTTATTTTCTTTAAATTCGGCACGCCAAACATAGAATTCTCATATACCTCATTATCCTCTCTACATCCTATATAACTTTTGGGGAATGTTATTTCTGTTAAATGTAGATTACCGGCAAATGCCTCCCAGTCGGCTAGACCTCCTCCCCTTGTGACGCCTTCGGGAATTTGATAACTTGTTGCCATTAAACCGGCTGGGTACACACATAATACTGTGTTATTTTCTGCAAATAGGACATTATCTCTCACGGTGTAATAATCATTTTCGCCATCCACAACAAATTCTTCTAATTGCATAAACTCTTCACTATAATACCGGCCAGCAAAGCTCCTTGTAACAGCCACATAATCCGGCTGATAAAATTTAGGAAATTTAACTCTCTTGATTTTAGTCGTAGAGAATTGGAACTCCGGCAGACCTTGCACAACCTTAGCTCCCCCCAGCGTCTCTGGAATCTCCAACGTAGTAGATGAAAGCTCATAAATGTATTCACCCTCCTCATTTTCTATCTTTTTATCGCCAATCATCTCTACAAGTTCTGCAACATTTCCATCTGTCAAATAAGTATATAAACCCTCTGTTTTCCTTTCGGCGATAACTACCGGAACCTTACAAGTACACCCCTCATATGTAATAATAATATCATAAGCACCAATTTTTTCATAATTAATTTGCGAAAAATCAAGCGATATATCCTCATAAGAGGCTTTTTCCTCTGAACCATCTGTATACTTTACATTCACTTCAGTTTTTAAATCCCCAATATCTACTTCCCCATCTTCCAAATTTATATTCTCTTTGTCAACCAGTCTCCTTCCACTTTCTAAAAATACATACTTTCTGCCCCTGCCCCCGCCGTATGAAATAGACTCTACCTTCTTTTTAGGCTGAGCGCTAGGTGTATTTACAGGTTTTTTCGTTGGTAGCTTTGTTGGTTTTGCCGACGGTTTAACCGTCTTTTTTCCTGAAGATTTCTTAACAGACTTTCTCGGTTGTTTCACAACCACTTTGCAGGTATACTTCTTCTTTCCTATCTTCGCCTGCACTTTGGCGGTTCCTTTTTTCTTCCCCTTGATCGTTACTCCTGTTTTCTTCTTTGCACTTAGCTTAACAAACTTTTTGCCCGATACTACCGACCATTTCACTTTCTTTTTGTTGTTCTTCAGCTTTAATGTCTTCTTCTGTCCTACTTTTAATGACAGCTTTTTACTGCTCAATTTTACTTTCTTTGCGGCATACGCCTCGCTTGGCAATATGGATAACATCATTACTACTACCAAGCACATAATCATTTTTCTCTTTCTCACAATAAAATCTCCCTTCCTGTCAGATTGCCTTAACAACCACTTTTTTATTTCCCTTATTCTTAAACAGTTTCTTGTATGCCGCCAGTTTTTTCTTCGGCACCTTGATTGTTAGCTTGTGTGAAGTTCCCTTGAAAGCCTTTTTTCCTACTTTTTTTAGTTTTGTTGATTTAATCGTTATCGTTTTTAACTTCTTACAACGGTTGAAGGCAAATTCGCCAAGTTCTTTACACTTCTTCCCAATTGTAACTGCGCTCAGCTTCTTACACCCATCGAAGGCAGCCTTATCAATACTAACAACTTGATCCAATTTCAGCTTTTTTAAACTATAACAGTCACTGAATGACAAAAAGCCTATCTCCCTTACTTTTTGAATATTTTTTACCGTTGAGAGCTTATGACAGCCAGCAAAAGCTATATCATCAATTGTTTTCCATGTTGTCGGCAGGACTACGCTTGTTATTTTTTTACAGTCATAAAATCCAATTTCATCCATTGTCACCCGATACCTTTTCCCTGTTTTTGGATATACGATAGTTGCAGGGATTACAATTTTCCCTAATATCTTTCCTCGGTCTTTCGTCTCAACGCCCACTTCAATTACAGACGTCGGATTGTATATCGTTTTTGCTGTCCCAAGGGTGCTATATGTCAGCCCCTGTTTGTCTTTAAAGGTAATCTCCTCCTCCTCTGCAAATTCATCATCCGGATCCGGCATTGTTTCTGCAGATGAAGTTGCCTCCATACAGGTAATGGAAAACACCATCACCAAGCTAAGGCATAATGCCAGTATCCTTTTCTTTTTGTTCGTTACCATAAATTTTTCCTCCTACTAAATATTATTTTTTTGAAAAATTAACACTACTTTTCGATTTTACCATATGCACCCCCCTGAAAAAATTTCCATTCTTTTCTCTTTTTGCGTGTTAAAGCCAAAAAGAGCCGGATGACATCGTTATTTGAATATCATCCGGCTATTTTGTAATAATTATTCTGTTTTTATACTCAGGGATAAATTATACCGACCGTAGCTCTTTTTCTAAATCAAGCACCTGTTCCATAGGCAATCCGGAATACATTGCAATCTCCTCTGGAGACAATTTTCCTGCTTTAATCATTCTTAAAGCTGACTGCCTGCTACTCTGCTCTCTGCCTTGTTCTATACCCTGCTCGAATTTTTCCTGATATTGCATCTGAAGCGTCATATAATCCACTCTCCATCAAGTATCCTCTCTAAAAATGGTTTGCAAAACTTAGGATTTCTCATGATAACACCAAACATAAAGTCATCTTTAATCTGTCATTCCTCAAAAGCCTTTCCCATACGTCGCTCTCCCTATCCCTTTTATTTGCTTTTATTATAATATACACATATTTCAATCACAAGCGCTATTTTCATAAGTCATTTTTTAATCTTAACCTTCTTTATCTTGCTCCACTTACCATATACCTTCTTCCTATTCAGCTTATAGACACGCACACGGAAGTAATATGTCTTTTTCTTTTTCAGCTTCTTTATGATAAATTTTGTTTTCATCGTAAACTTGCTCTTATTCTGCTACGAAACATATACTCCGCTTTCTCTTTCTTTCTGTTGCTATAAATTTTTCCTCATTAAAAATATTATTTAAAATAATTAACACTACTTTTCGATTCTATCATATACACACCCTAAAAATATTTCCATTTTTTCGGTTTTACAGATTTCTTTAAAAAACAACAAAAAAATGTCCACAACTACGTTTGTACCGTGGACATTTTTTATTGTTATAAAAATATTGATTTCAATTACTTAAGTGTAACCTTAGCTCCCTCTGCTTCCAGCTTAGCCTTGATTTCCTCTGCTTCTTCCTTGCTTGCGCCCTCTTTTACAACCTTAGGTGCGCCGTCAACAACTTCTTTTGCTTCCTTCAGACCAAGACCTGTAACCTCACGAACTACTTTGATTACCTTAACCTTTGCAGCGCCAACCTCTGTCAGCTCTACATCAAACTCATCTTTCTCAGCTGCTCCGCCTGCTGCCTCTCCGCCTGCTGCTGCAACTACAACGCCTGCTGCTGCAGATACGCCGAATTCTTCCTCACATGCTTTTACTAACTCATTTAAATCCATTACGCTCATCTCTTTGATAGCGTCGATAAATTCCTGTGTCGTCATTTTAATTTCCTCCATTATAAAATAATTTTTCCGGTCTGTACCGGTCTACAAATGTTTTTGAGCAATCAAAACCTGCTTTTGCGGATAGTCAATTACTCTGCTGCAGCTTCACCCTGAGATTCTGCAATCTGCTTAACCACACGGGCAAAGTTCGCCATAGGTGACTGTAAGCTTCCAAGCAATTTGGAAATAAGTGTGTCCTTGGACGGAATCGTAGCGAGAACTTTGATTCCTGCCTCGTCATAATATGTGCCATCCACTACTGCACCCTTGAACTGTAATGCCTCTGCTTCTTTTGCAAAATCATTTAAGATTCTTGCCGGAGCAGTCTCATCATCAATTCCAAATGCAATTGCAGTCGGACCTTCCAAATCCTTGTCGAGCTGTGCATAGTCTGTACCGTCGAATGCTAAGTGAAGCATTGTATTTTTGTATACCTTGTACACAACACCTGCTTCTCTCAGTTGCTTACGGAGTTTCGTGTCCTGCTCCACAGTCAGTCCCCGGTAATCTACCAGAACGGCTGCCTTCGCATCGGCAACGTAACCCTTAATCTCGTCAACGATAGGTGCTTTCAATTCGACTTTTGCCATGAGATATTACCTCCTTGTTATAGTCAGCTTTCGCTGCCATATAATCTGCCGGAGAAAAAAACTCCCAATCCAAAAACATAGACTGGGAGTTATTATTTCACACAAAATTATATTTGTACAATCTCCTCGGCAGGCGCTGTGCTTACGCCCCTTCTGCACGAAAATCAGTCGAAACCAATTCCGGTAGCTGCGGGCACCTGCTGTCTACGGCAGTTATAAACTTTTGATAGTGTAGCATACGCTGCACTGCTTTGTCAAGTAAATTCCACGATGTTTATATGGTTAAACAAGCTTCAGTGTATTTACTTTGATTCCCGGCCCCATTGTATTTGCAATTGTTACGCTCTTTAAATACTGGCCTTTTGCGCTGGATGGCTTTGCCTTTATAATAGCATCCATCAGCGTATTAAAGTTCTCCGTAAGCTGCTCCTCTGTAAAGGAGTTCTTGCCTACTGGACAGTGGATAATATTAGCTTTATCCAGACGATATTCAATCTTACCTGCTTTAATATCATTAACAGCCTTTGTAACATCCATTGTAACCGTACCGGCCTTCGGGTTTGGCATTAAGCCCTTTGGTCCAAGGACACGTCCCAGACGACCGACAACGCCCATCATGTCCGGTGTTGCTACAACGACATCAAACTCAAACCAGCCATCGTTCTGGATTTTCGGAATGAGTTCCTCGCCGCCCACATAATCTGCACCGGCAGCTTCTGCTTCTGCAACTTTGTCGCCTTTTGCAAATACGAGAACGCGAACCGTTTTACCTGTTCCGTGCGGCAGAACTACTGCACCACGTACCTGCTGGTCTGCGTGACGTCCATCTACGCCAAGACGAATATGAGCTTCTACGGTTTCATCGAATTTTGCAACTGCTGTTTTCTTTACAAGGTCAATTGCCTCAGCCACATCATACTGTTCTTCACGATTCACTAACTTTGCGGCTTCTGTATACTTTTTACCTCTTTTCATTTTTCAAACCTCCTAGTGGTATTAGCGAACATTATGTCTCCCACAACGTCCAAATGACATCAGTTCTCATTTCATGCGATTAAAATTTGACTTAAAACTGGCAGCCCTTTTTCGGACCGCTCTTTATTCTTCTACTGTGATTCCCATACTTCTTGCTGTACCGGCAATCATACTCATTGCTGCTTCCAAGCTCGCCGCATTCAAATCCGGCATCTTTGTCTCTGCAATTTTCTGCAAATCCGCCTTGGAAATGGTAGCAACCTTCTTTCTATTCGGCTCACCAGAACCGGACTCAATCTTGCATGCCTTCTTAAGAAGAACAGCCGCCGGTGGAGTCTTTGTGATGAAGCTGAAGCTTCTATCTGCATAAACAGTAATCACAACAGGAATTAACATTCCTTCCTGTCCTGCCGTCTTTGCGTTAAACTCCTTTGTAAACTGAACAATATTAACTCCGTGCTGTCCAAGTGCCGGACCGACCGGTGGTGCCGGCGTTGCTTTTCCTGCCGGAATCTGCAGCTTAATATATCCTTCAACTTTCTTAGCCATTATAAATTTTCCTCCTTGTTAAACTTTAAAGCAATTTCAACTCTGAAAAATCAATCTCAACCGGTGTATCCCTGCCAAACATATCGATGACAATAACTGCCATCTGTTTTGCCGGGTGCACTTCCTGAACAACTCCATTTGTATCCTGCCATACTCCCTCTGTGACAATAACTTTGTCGCCAATGGAAAATGGTGATTCTTCGGCTTCTGCCAAAAATCCCATATTCGTAATTTCCTCCTCTGTCAGAGGAACCGGTTTGGAACCCGGACCAACGAACCCCGTCACGCCACGCGTGTTTCGCACAACATACCATGTCTGTTCATTCATAATCATATTGATAAGAACATACGCCGGAAACATTTTCTTCTGAACCTGTTTCTTCTCTCCGTTCTTTTCCTCCACAACTGTCTGCAGCGGAATCATAACTTCCATTATCTGCTCCTGAAGATTGCGGTTTTCGATTGTTTTCTCAATATCTGCTTTTACCTTATTCTCATAACCGGAATAAGTATGAACTACATACCATTTTGCTTCTTCTGCCATAGCAACCTCCTACGAAATGCCAAGCGCCGTTAAACCATAGCGAATTATCCAGTCAAAGCCGGCAATTACTACTCCCAGAACAACGGACACTACAATAACCAATGCAGACTGTTTCGCAAGTTCCTCTTTTTTCGGCCATGTACATTTCTTAAATTCGCTCTTTAAGCTTTTAAAGAAGCTTGTTTTCGAAGTCTTTTCTGCTTCGCTCATGTGACACACATCCTTTCCGAAACATCACACGGACTACTTAGTCTCCTTGTGTAATGTGTGTTTTTTACAAAATTTGCAATACTTCTTTGTTTCCATTCTGTCCGGATGGTTTTTCTTGTCTTTGGTCAGGTTGTAATTACGCTGTTTACACTCTGTACATTCCAAAGTAATCTTAGTACGCATTTTGTCACCTCCGTGATATTTTTTGCAATCATTTCTAAGTCAAAATTTTAGGCATAAAAAAAAGACCTAATTCATCGCTAGAATACTATAACACACACTGTCCGCTTATGTCAATGATATTTTGCAAAACGTTTGCCTTGTAACTGTAGGAAAAATCGTATAAACTAATATTATGAGCATCTGGCATAAGGTCCAGCGCCCGCAAACAAAAAATACACCGGAAGGAGGTGCCGTTTTGTCAGGTTCCGAAAAATTACCATTTTGCCGTGCGGATATCATTCTTATTATCCTGCTTGCGGTAATTGGCATCGTTTTGTCTGGCTACATTTTCCTTTCTCCCAAAGGGGAAGGAGAAACGCTGGAGATTCGTCAAAACGGTAAGACAATTATGACACTCCCTCTCGCCAACGATACACAAAAAACAATCACCGGCCCGAATGGCGGCAGCAATACCTTCTATATAAAGAATGGTACTATCACTATGAACAGTGCAGACTGCGGAGACAAAACGTGCATACGCACCGGGACAATATCAAAAGCAGGCGAATCCATCGTCTGCCTGCCTCATCGTCTGGTACTTACGATTACCTCCGGGGACGCAGGTGCAGAGTCCACCATTCCCGACGCAATTGTCAAATGATAGAATCGCTTATCCACAAAAAGGAGACTTATATGAACAGCCGCACAATTCACATTGCAGAGCTAGCCGTATTCACTGCGGCAGCCTTTATATTCAGTTATATTGAAAGCCTTTTCCCTCTCCCACTTCCTTTCCCGGGAATGAAACTGGGGCTGGCTAACCTTATTATCGTTATCGTATTATACCAGAGAGGCTTTCTGTCAGCGTTCGGCGTTTCCATGGTCCGAAACGTTCTGAATGCTTTTACCTTCGGCAGCCTGTTCAGCTTTTTTTACAGCCTTGCCGGAAGTATACTGAGTCTCTGTGCCATGTATTTCCTCAAAAAAAATAAACACCCACAGTTTTCACTAATCGGAGCAAGTGCTGTGGGTGGTATCATTCATAATATCGGGCAATTTCTTGTCGCCGTCTGCCTCGTCGGCTTCTCTGCCATTCTTAATTACTTGCCGTTTTTATACTTTGCAGGACTTATCGCCGGAGTCTTAATCGGCGTACTTGCCAACCTCTGTATGAAACGTCTGAGCTTTCTCTCCCAAACACATCAGCAGTAAGAGTTAAACAGCATACCGCTGTAAATAGATGATTCATAAGCTGAACCGACTCCCCTGCGATGCAAATGTGCATAGCTGTAAATCTTTCTCTCTACATATTCCATCGGATTCATGCTCATATGCTCGCATTTATCCTGTAACTGCTTTGCAAAATTCTTCGGAACATTCACACTGGCACCATTTTCAAAATCAGGCGCTTTCAAAAAACCGTCCTCATCAATTGTAAATCCGGACTGTATCAATTCCCCGGCATTGACATCTACCAAATTCCGCAGTTCGCCTCCCGGTCTTGACGGTCTGCCGTTTTCCTGCCCGTACTCGTCACTGCGCTTTAACAGCTTGTTAAATAAACCCGTCATATGCTGCAGCTTTTCTCCGGCATCCTCCGACCTGCTTTCCAATGTTTCCTGCGCCGCCTCGCCCAACTCCATAGACATCTCTTTGACGTTCAGTGCGTATGCCTGCGTGTCATCAGACAGCTTTACCATAACAAGCGGATTGGCATTGTTTAAGCTGACAATGCTTCTATATTTATTTTTCAGTTCACGTTTATTGTGAACATTCGTCTTAGGTGATACCTTTGGTAAATACCCACCTAAATATAAATTATATGCTGCTACCATACTCATCACGCCTTCCATGGCAAAATAAAAACGAAACTTCCTCACTTAGATTATACCGTATTGAAGGCAAAAAATCAATAGAAATTTTTACCGGAGCAGCACCATTGGATTTACGGAATCTTTATTTTCTTTTACCTGATAATACAGATTGGAACCCTCCATCGAATAATATTTTGTTGGATCCGCTATCTTCCCTATTACTTGTCCTTCCGAGACATGTTCGCCCTCCTGCACGGTAATTCCTTTTAGCTGTCCGTAACTTACCGTAAAATTATCACCGATAGACATTGTAAGAGTTCTCCCCGTCTCCTCGGAAGTTGTGATGCTCTTTACGATACCGTCTGCACTTGCCTTCACTTCTTCTCCCACCTTTGCTGATATAATCAGCGCCGGATTCGTGCGATACTGTGCTAACGTCTTAAAGTATACTACCTTGTCTGCGCTGTACTCCATCAGCACATCCCCCTCTACCGGCCAGAGAAGTCCTGTCTCCTGATCGAAATGAAGGTTGTTTTTCGCTGGTTTTGTATCTGTCTTAACCGCCTTTTTCGTCGGCTTCGGCGTCTTCTCTTTTTTCTTAACTTCCGATTTTGCCTTATTTGTCGACGCCTCCTCGGTCTTTGGTTCCGCTGTCTGTACCGGTTCGGGACTTTCTTCAGCCACAATTGGCTTATCTCCTTCCCCGCCTCCGGTACCGTCAAATAAGTTTACACAAATTACAGCAAAAGCCGCCAGCGCCGCTACACCGCAGAGCAACGATATATAAAATCCTTTTTCTTTGTAAAACATACTATCACCTCGTTTATCTTTTGGTGATAGTATTGCCGTATCAGCGGAATTTATTCTATTGAAAAGTTTGTAAAATAGTTGCAAATATATTTTAGATGTGTTATATTATAATCATAAAGGGGAAATCATAGCAGTGGCTACCCTCTTAAGTTAAAAACTACATTATGCAGCCGTCAACTAATGTGGATAGTTGGCGGCTTATCTTTTCTGTCCCTGAGAATTTGATAAATCAAATTTACAAGGGCAACCACAAAAGTACAAAACTGAAACATTTCAGAATATGTAACCATTGTATCACCCTCCTTTCTCTCGTCTGGAGGGTGAGCCTGATGGTGCCAGATTGACACCGCCAAGCTAAGCCCCTCCGAAAGGGAGGGTAGCCGCCTGAACTCTATGATTTCCCATAGTTATACTATAACATAATGCCCGTACATGTGCAATAGTATATTTTATTTATTTTATTCCGTTACACTTTTTACTTTTTATAACGTCACCTTATCCAAATGCCAGATATCTCTTACATACTCCTCAATCGTACGGTCAGAGGAGAATTTACCGCACTTGGCAACCTGAAGCATTGCCATCTTCGCCCAGCGTTCTTCATCGCGGTAGGCTTCCTCCACCTTTTTCTGTGCTGCTTCGTAGGAACGGAAATCCTTTAAAATGAAATACTGGTCTGCACGCTCGCCGCCGTTTGACTCCAGCAGGGAGTTATAAATCTCGCGGAACAAATCCAGATTTTCATGGGAGTAAGTTCCATCAATCAACTGTGTCAGCACAGCACGGATATCGGAATCCATGTTGTAAATCTCTTTCGGATTATATTGTCCATTTTGCTCAAAATCGATAACTTCCTGAGAGGATAAACCAAAGATAAACGCATTTTCCTCTCCGACTTCCTCGACAATCTCGACATTTGCACCGTCCATCGTTCCCAGTGTAGGAGCACCATTTAACATGAATTTCATATTGCCGGTTCCGGAAGCCTCTTTGCTTGCTGTAGAAATCTGCTCGGAAACATCGGCTGCCGCAAAAATCATTTCAGCATTGGAAACACGGTAGTTTTCAATAAATACCACCTTGATTTTTCCCTGAATCGAAGCATCGTTATTTACCACATCTGCCACACTGTTAATCAGCTTAATAATCGCTTTCGCACGACGGTATCCGGCGGAAGCCTTCGCTCCAAAAATAAAGGTTCTAGGGTACATATCCATATCCGGATTCTTCTTTAACTCATTATACAGGTGCATAACATGCAGAATATTTAACAGCTGGCGTTTGTATTCATGCAGACGTTTTACCTGCACATCGAAAATGGAACGCGGATCTACATCCACATCATTATGTTCTTTAATATATTTTGCCAGACGTACCTTATTCTGATACTTAATATTCATGAACTCCTGCTGGCACTTTTTGTCATTTACATAGACGGATAACTTATTTAGATTAGATAAATCGGTAATCCACTCGTCTCCGATTTTCTCAGTTACCCAGTTTGCCAGCTTTGGATTTCCGTGGAGCAGGAAACGGCGCTGTGTAATACCGTTCGTTTTGTTATTAAATTTCTCCGGCATCATTTCATAGAAATCTTTTAATTCCTGATTTTTCAAAATTTCTGTATGCAGCCTTGCCACACCGTTTACAGAGAATCCTGCTACAATGGCAAGATGAGCCATCTTAACCTGACCATCATAGATAATCGCCATCTTCTTGACCTTTTCAAAATTGTTCGGATATTTTTCCTGTATTTTCTCCTGAAAACGGCGGTTAATCTCCTCTATAATCTGATAAATTCTAGGAAGCAGACGCGAGAAAAGTTCAAGCGGCCATTTTTCAAGCGCCTCCGACATTATCGTATGGTTTGTATAAGCACATGTTCTCGTCGTAATGTCCCATGCATCTTCCCACTCCAGTCCATATTCATCTAAAAGCAGACGCATGAGTTCCGGGATAGTTACCGTTGGATGCGTATCATTTAACTGAAAACATACTTTATCCGGCAATCCATGAATGTCAGAATGTTTCTCCATATATTTCTGAACTGCACGCTGTACACTTGCTGACACAAAGAAATACTGCTGTTTCAGCCGCAGCTCCTTTCCTGAATTATGATTATCATTCGGGTAAAGGACCTCACATATTGTCCTTGCCAGGTTCTGCTGTTCCACCGCCTTCTGGTAATCTCCCTTATCGAAGGAATCCAAATTGAAATTGTCGATTGCTTCTGCGTCCCATATGCGGAGTGTGTTAACAATGCGGTTGCCATAGCCAACTACCGGCAAATCATATGGAACTGCCATAACAGACTGATAGTCCTCCTGAACAAATTTGTCCCGACCTGTTTTTTCATCTTTGCGGACAGCCACATACCCGCCAAAGCGAACCTCTACTGCATATTCCGGACGTTTCATCTCGAACGGATTTCCTTCCTTCAACCAATCGTCCGGTGCCTCAACCTGAAAGCCGTTCTCAATCTTCTGCATAAACATACCATAACGGTAACGGATTCCGCAGCCATAGGCCGGATATCCAAGTGTAGACAAGGAGTCTAAAAAGCAGGCAGCAAGCCGTCCCAGACCACCATTTCCAAGTGCTGCATCCGGTTCCTCATCCTCCAGAGCATCCAAATTTACACCCAGTTCCTCCAGAACCTCACGGACAATCTTATCCTGCTTTAAGTTTATAATTATGTTTCCCATGGCACGCCCCATAAGGAATTCCATCGACAGATAATAAACGGTCTTTACATCCTGCTTCTCATACTGCTTATGCGTCTCCATCCAATCATCTACAACAATATCTTTGATGGCATATGCTACTGCCTGAAATAACTGCTGGGAGCTGGCCTCCTCTACCGATTTACGGAATAAAAGCTTCATGTAGTTTTCAATATTCTTTTTTAATTCCTTCTTTTTTTCCTTATCACTTACAAATGTCATAATTAACCTCTTTTCTTTCTATATAATTTAAGCAGACGGTTTTCTGTAACCTAAACCGTTACTTTTGTTACTCCAAAAGTTACATCCTCACCATTAATATTCCACTCGGCGGTATGCCCTTTCATTTCTCCGATAAAAATGGAATCCGCCAGCACCTCAGCTTTTATCTGTTCTGCATGGTTTGTCATAATCTCACGGATTTTATCATTTCCTCCCTGATAGACACGGATTTGATCTGTCACTTCAAAGCCTGAATCCTTACGCATCGTCTGAAGCTTACTGATGATTTCTCTTACAAAGCCTTCTTCAATCAGCTCCGGCGTTAACTTCGTATCCAACACAACTGTTATACCATGGTCAGACTCACTGACATAACCTTCCATTTGTACCGTTTCAATCAACAAATCTTCTTTTGTCAGCACTTCATCAATACCATCAACCGTTACTGTGAGTTCGCCTGTTTCATTCAACTTGTTCATGGCGGCGTTTCCGTCCAGCCCGGCAAGTACCTCCTTCAGCGCGTTAATTTTGCTTCCAAAACGCTTCCCGAGTGTACGAAGCTGTGGTTTGAAGCCATAAGAAGTAAACTCCTCGACTCCTTCTGTAAAGACCACTTCCTTTACATTCAGCTCCTCCTCAATAATTTCTTTATAGTATCCGGTCAGCTCATCGTCTGCCTTGACATACATTTTTCCGATTGGCTGACGGTTCTTGATATTAGCAGTATTCCGGCAGGCACGTCCAAGAACGACAACATTCAGCAGTTCTTCCATTTTTTCTTCCAGCGCCTTATCAATCCACGCCTCATTTACTGCCGGAAAATCACACAAATGAATACTTTCCGGCGCACTCTTATCAATCCCGCAGACAAGGTTCTGGTAAATGCTTTCTGTCATAAACGGAATCATCGGAGCTGCTGCCTTGCAAATCGTAACAAGCGCAGTATACAATGTCATGTATGCATTGATTTTATCCTGCTCCATACCTTTTGCCCAAAAACGGTCACGACAACGACGGACATACCAGTTACTCATGTCATCGACAAACTGCTGAAGCGCCTTTGCCGTCTCAGGAATCCGGTAATTTTCCAAATTTGTATCCACTGCCTTAACCGTGGAACTCAGCTTTGATAAAAGCCACTTATCCATAACGGATAATTTATCATATTCTAATTGGTATTTTGTGGCATCAAATCCATCAATATCCGCATACAGCACAAAGAATGCATAGGTATTCCACAGCGTCCCCATAAATTTACGTTGTCCCTCTGTCACCGCTTTGCCATGAAAACGGTTCGGCAGCCACGGAGCGCTGTTGACATAGAAATACCAGCGGATGGCATCGGCGCCATATTCACCGAGCGCCTCCATCGGATCTACCGCATTCCCTTTACTCTTACTCATCTTCTGCCCATTTTCGTCCTGCACATGTCCAAGCACAATGACATTCTCATACGGTGCTTTGTTAAATAACAGCGTTGACTCCGCGAGAAGGGAATAGAACCATCCGCGCGTCTGGTCGACTGCCTCTGAGATGAACTGTGCCGGGAACTGCGCCTCAAACAATTCTTTATTTTCAAATGGATAATGGTGCTGTGCAAACGGCATTGCACCGGAATCAAACCAGCAGTCAATTACTTCCGGCACACGGTGCATTGGTTTCCCACAATGCGGACATGGAATTGTTACCTCATCGATATAAGGACGGTGAAGCTCTATCGTTTCCGCTTCCGGCTTACCACTCTTTTCAGCGAGTTCTGCACGGCTTCCAATGGATTCCATATGACCGCACTCACATTCCCAGATATTTAACGGAGTTCCCCAGTAACGGTTTCGGGAAACACCCCAGTCCTGTATATTCTCCAGCCAGTCACCAAAGCGCCCTTTTCCAATGGACTCCGGAATCCAGTTAATCGTATTATTATTCCGAATTAAATCCTCTTTAACCTCTGTCATTTTAATAAACCATGACTCTCTTGCATAGTAAATGAGCGGTGTATCACAGCGCCAGCAGAACGGATAGTCATGCTCGAATTTAGGCGCAGAGAACAGAAGGTTTTTTGCGTCCAAATCTTTCAAAATAAGTGGATCTGCGTCTTTTACGAAAACACCTGCGTAGGCAGTTTCCTCCGTCATTTCTCCCTTTTCATTTACAAGCTGCACAAATGGCAAATCGTATTTACGTCCTACCTGTGCATCATCCTCACCAAATGCCGGCGCAATATGAACGATACCGGTACCGTCTGTCATCGTTACATAGGAGTCGCATACGATATAATGTGCTTTTTTATGCTGTTTTTCACAGATTCCGACAGCACAGTCAAAAAGCGGCTCGTATTCTTTCCGTTCTAAATCCGTTCCCTTATAGGTTTCCAGAACTTCGTATGACTTGCCATCCTCTGACAAGTCTCCCAGCACGTTATCCAGCAGTGCCTCTGCCATATAGTAAGTATAACCATCTGCTGCTTTTACCTTACAGTATGTTTCCTCTGGATTGACACAAAGCGCAACGTTACTTGGCAGTGTCCACGGAGTCGTCGTCCACGCCAGAAAATAGGCGTCCTCGCCAATTACCTTGAAACGCGCTATCGCAGAGCGCTCCTTTACTGCCTTATAACCCTGTGCCACCTCGTGGGAGGAAAGCGGCGTACCACATCGCGGACAGTACGGAACAATTTTAAATCCTTTATATAAAAGCTTTTTATCCCAGATTTGTTTGAGCGCCCACCACTCGGACTCTATAAAATCATCATGGTAAGTTACATATGGATTATCCATATCTGCCCAGAAACCAACGGCATCCGAAAATTCTTCCCACATACCTTTATATTTCCAGACAGATTCTTTACATTTTCCAATGAACGGATCCAGACCGTATTCTTCTATCTGCTCTTTGCCATCCAGTCCGAGCAGCTTTTCTACCTCCAGCTCAACCGGAAGTCCATGGGTATCCCAACCTGCCTTTCTCGGCACCTTATAACCCTTCATGGTACGATAACGCGGTATCATATCCTTAATGACACGGGTTAAAACATGGCCTATATGCGGCTTACCATTTGCCGTAGGCGGCCCGTCATAAAACATATAAGTCGGGCTGTTCTCCCGCAGCTTGATACTTTTTTGAAAAATATCTTTTTCTTTCCAGAATTTCTCAACCTCTTTTTCCCGGTCAACAAAATTCATTCCTGTTGATACTTTTTTATACATCTTTTCCCTCCGTTCGCGCACGCGTTTGCGTACAACAATTGTAAACTTACATTACCCTGTTTCCCATTTACGTCACAGGAGGTAATCAAAAAACTCCCACCCAAACTAGGATGAGAGCCTTAATATGCTATCACTATACCACCTGTTCTATGCTGACACATATATCCGTGTAACGGCGGATGCCGGCGCAGCCTACTTACCCAATCGCCATTTACAGCGATAATCCATGTGTTCGGCATTGCAACTCGGGAGTGATATTCGCTTTTTTGTAATACCGCCGGGTTTTCACTGTCCCCGGCTCACTGTGAGATTTCCAAAAAAGTTACTGTCTCCGTCCTCGTCTTTCATAAAATCTCTTTCACGATTGTAATTATGATAGTATGAAAGTAAAAAATTGTCAAGACGGATTTTGATTTTTTTAGGGAAATCCTTTGGTTATTTTCGCAAACGATATATCTTTAACCTTTTAAAGTGGTAAGCAGTAGGCTCAAAAAAATGTTCTGCGCCTGAAGTAATCAGCTAATTACTGCACCCGCAATATATAAGCGTGTTTCTTCCCTGTTCTTCCATTATTTAAAAGTTTCCACTCCTTATCCCCAAGGGTTCCTTCTTTCTCTCCATCTATACGGAAATTTGATACAAAAGCGGTCGCCTCTGAAGAATTACCCGTCATCTGCGTAATTAAGTTGATAATAGTCTGTTTCTCACTGGCGGAAAATACCAATCCATCTGCTTTATCGGCATTTTCCCATATCTTCACCTCCAGCTGCAGTGGTTTGTCATCTTTTAAATAGAAGGAGACCTGTTTGTTATACGGATTCTCCGGGCTATTCCAACTGCTCTGCAACTGCAGACAGTCCATATAACCGCCTGTATAGGCTTTTAATAAGTAAAACCCATCCCCGATTGTCTTTTCGATTAGCTCCTCATATCGTTTAGGATAACAGTATCTTGCTGCCGGCATAAAAACATCAAGCTGAAACAGTTCTCGTTCTACTGTGCCGTCTTCTTTATATTCCTCCGTTACGCAAGGCTGAATCAACATGCCCTGCCGCACAAAAGTACAGGCTCCGTATTGTTCTACATTATATCCTTTCATATCTTTATAGCCGATTTTTTCCAGCCGTTTAAATAATTCATCCAAGTCCTTTTTACCATTTTCAAGATTAAAAGTAAGAAGTAAGTCCCCGCTAAAAACATTGTCCGTACTTTTCTTTCCGACCTCAAATTTAACCCAGTCATCCAAGCCCTGAGTAGCTTCCTCTGTTTCTGACCGGTCTGTCTCCTCATCCTCCCATAAAAACATTTTTCTTATAAATTTATCATTCATAATTGTTGCCTGCAATGTTTTTAACTGCTGTCTCTTTATAACGGATATGGCTCTCGGCTCGCTTTTTTCCTGTGACTGTAAAGCATTTCTTGCCTTTTCCACTTCTTCCTCAGAGCTCAGAAAACAGAATTCTTCCCCTACATTTTCCGCCTCATCCATAACCACATCCGGGGCTCCACACCCGGTAAGCAACATCCCGGCAAGAAGCACCATTACTAATATTTTTTGCTTTATAATAAATTTTTTCTTCATAATAACCTCCATTTCGAGAACGTTTCGTTCAAGACGTTTCGTTCGAAGAACCCTTTATTTCACTATTCGCTTTAACAGTTTCTGACAGCCCAAAAAGATGCCAGCCGACAAAACAAGGCAGATAATTGCTTTTAACACCATGCCGCCGTCCACCGCGCTGTCTATGAAAATAAATTCAGTAATTGCTGTTCCGAAACAGATACCACAGCCAAGCCCAATCGCAATTCTTGCACCCTTCATCGGAACGAGAGTTCCGGCATATGCCAAATCTCGTTTTCTGTTCACGATGTATGCTAACAGCGTACAGCCAATCAGGATTACTGCCAGCGAGGTAAATAGAATCCACATATTTTCATAATACGTATACGTATTCCAGCAGCCGGTTTCATCCGATGTAGAAACCGATGTTCCTGTCGCCATTCCAAAAAAGACTCCTAATATATTTGTTGTGTGGGAGTATAGATTTGTTACAGCCTGATGACGCACCATATCTTTTATATAGAGCAGCCATATACCATATTCATGAAGTATTACCATTCCAAGCTCCAATGGCGCCAGCATAGCCCCTGCTCCAATCATACCTGCAATAATTCCCTGCCCGACCAGACTCTGAACGGTTATATAAATAGAGTAAATCGCCATCAGAGTAAGCCAGAATAAAGCCAGCGAACGCAATGTATGCCATATTGTTTCATTTCCATAAGTAATCTCAAAATCCGGGCGCACGATATTGACTTTTATCAATGTTGTAATAAAACGGCTGCGAACAAACAAGACTCCTGCCGACAGCACTAGACATGACACCGTAATCGCGCCATATCCCAGCCCCGCTTTTACTGCAAAACATTCTCCCTGTGTAAATGGCAGGGAAGCAAGATACTCCCGGCTTCTGCTATTGTGAAGCTCACTAAACTGAATGATGGACATAAAAGCAAATGCCAATAATCCCGCTATTACCCCATACCTGAAAAACAGCGCCAGCTGCTCGCTGAAATAGCTTCCGTAAGCGCCAAAGAACTCCAGATTATACTGTTCCTGACCAGGATTCATAACAGCCTGATAATTTCCCGCCATCGCTACATATAACAGTCCGCTCATAACAAGGGCGCATATACAGCCTGCCAGTAAGAACCACCGCATTGTTCTCATCTCATGGCGTATCAGCATCCATCTCCTATTCATTTGCCTCCCCTCCTTTCATTTCCCGATTCATATAGATAAAACTTTCCTCCAGTCCCACCTTCATCTGCTCAACCACAACAGCTCCCGCTGCTTTCATCTCTGCCTTAAAGTCACCGGAATCTCTCGGCAGGACAATCGTATATACACTTCCCACATTTGATATATGACAGATATCATCTCTGTGATACAGTCCGGAAGGTGCTCCCTCCGGAAATACGACCTGATATTTGACTATCTGCCCTGTCACCTCATCCAGTTCATCCTGAACCGATACCCTTCCGTTACTTATCATTGTCACAGAATCACATACCTTTTCTAACTCATCCAGATGATGGGAAGAAATAAGTACCGTCATACCATTGTTCTCCACGAAGCTCACAAGGATATCCAGCAAATCCTTCTTCGCCATCGCATCCAGCCCTGCCGTCGGCTCATCCAGAATCATTATCTCTGGATTCCTCGCCATATTCAGCATAAAGGAAACTCTCATTTTCTGTCCCTTGGATAACTGGCTGATTCGCTTTTTAATATCTACCTGAAATATCCGGTTCAGACAGTCAAAATCTTCCATTGAAAAACTAGAAAAGGTTTTTTCATAAAACTTCGCCAGCCCACTAATACGGTAGCCGCTAAACATCTGGTTACTATCCGCCACATAACCAATTTTCTCTTTTATATCCGGATTATCAAATATCGTTTTTCCTTCCAAAAGCACCTCACCTTTGTCTGGTGGATATATACCGGTCAGGCATTTGATTATCGTCGTCTTTCCCGAACCATTATGTCCAATCAGTCCGTGAATGGTTCCCTTTTCCACGTGGATATCAATGTCTTCGACCACATAGTCGCCCTTCCTGCGATACCCTTTACAAAGTCCCTTTACTTCAATCATCCTGCTTCCCTCCCTGCAGCGCATCATAAATTTCTTCGACCAGCCGGACAATATCTTCCTTGCTGAATCCCTGATAAACCAACTCCATGCATTGCGCTCTTAGTTCTTCTTTCACTTTTAAAATCACTCCTTCATTTGGTGCGTTATCCGGCACCCCTGCAATAAATGCCCCCTTGCCGCGCACAGTTTCAATTAAACCCTGCTGTTCCATTTCCCGATAAGCCTTTGCTACCGTTCCCGGTGTGATTTCAAGCTGCATGGCAAGCTTCCGTACCGAGGGAATGGAATCGCCCTTTTTCAGAAAACCCTGCAGCATTAAATATTTATACTGCGTGATAATCTGTTCATATATGGGCTGTGTACTTCGAAAATCCAAATGAATCACTCTATTCCGCCTTTCCGCGGAAAACCGCTTTTATTTCAACTGTACCATTCGCACTGGTACAGTTGATACAGTTATCATATAACGTAATAAAAGATTTGTCAAGAAGAAAATGTAAAAAAGCCAGCTGCCTCTCAAATCGTTGACAGCTGGCTTTATATTTGAATTGTTATCCCCTTCCATCGTAAAGCTTCCATTTACCCTTTTTGTCTTTTACTGACACCGTCTTTTTTGCAAAATCAAAACGAAAAGGAGTAAATTGATTGGGATAGCTGTGTGCGTATACCTGAACCTCTATCGTCTGCTTTTTCTCGTCTGTTTTTACATATTTTGAGTCCAGCCTTTTGTAAAAAGACACCGCCTGTTCAAAGCTCCACCATTTATAAATATCCTCCCAAAGATAATTTTTATTAAATTCCTTTCGCATAGAGTCAATAGACTTTTCACTCAAAAATGAAATTACCGGCATAGGAATAAGTATACTATCTCCTGTGAAATCACTTATGGAACAACAGTTATACAGACCATATGGAAGCTTATTGTTTTCATCGTAAACTAAAGCATAATAGTTATTATCAACAAAAAATAATTCTGCTTCTTTTTTTATCCCTGAATCATATATCGTGTCCGAACCTACATAAAACTTCTTGTTATGCTCTATTATTTCAGCCATACTTTCCCCGGATGAAAAATATATAACCGGAGTCGTCCCATTCGATATCTCCTTGTCCGTTACCTTTACCCTTATTACTCTCTGACTATTCCCATAATCATTCCATTTACCGACAGAAATAATATCCCCAAACACATCGTAGCCTTCCAATGAACCGGATTGAATTGCGTGTTCCCTTAAACAATTGATACCGAATATCGCCACTAAAAAGATTAGAACAATAATAAGAATAATTAGAATCTTTTTTCTCATATCTCTTTCTCCTTTCCCCGGATGAAAAATAAAACATCGGAAAACCAACTCCCGTCAGGCTTTCCGATGCTCACATTTTCAATATTTATCTCAGAAATCAGCCTTACTTTTCCAACTGAAACTCGCGGACAAGCTGATTCAGATTATCTGCACTTTCCTTACTTCCAGTCACTAAACTCTCTGTTGATTCAATTTTCTGAGCCATTTCTGTCGTCTTATCGGCGATTTCAGAAACGCCGGTTGCCGACTCATTTACCGTTGTATTGATTTCCTCGATTGAGAACGAAATATCAGATATCGCGGAAACCAGTTCCTTGACAGCCGCATTTATCTTCTTCATGCCAGTTTCATATTCCAGCGCATCCTCCGAATAATTTTCCCCAATTTCCATAAAGCCTTTATAATCTTCAAGAACAGTTTTCTCAAGGAAATCCATCGTCCCATCCAGACACTGCACCAGATTTTCTACTGCTTCATTAACCTGAGTGATAATACCATCGATATCTACCACTGCTTCTTGTGTCTGGTTTGCCAGCGTACCAATCTCCGATGCTACTACAGCAAAACCTTTACCGGCCTCTCCTGCTCTTGCCGCCTCAATAGAAGCGTTCAGGGCAAGGAGATTAGTCTGTGTCGATATCTCCATAATATTCTGTGTCAGTTCATTTATCTTTTCAACTGCCTTTGCCTGTTCCATGGCAAGCTCTGTTTTCTCCTTTACATTGTTGTACATCTCGTCTGTACGGCGCCCGGCCTCTGCTGTTGTCTGCTTCAGGCTGTCAGCACGCTCCTTTACCTGAACAGAATTTTCTGCTCCCTGTTTGGATAACTTCTCAATATCTTTCGCATTGCCATCTACCGTTCCGACTGCCCGGCTCACAGTATCGGTAGCACTGGCCGCTTCCTCCATCGCTGCTGCCAACTGCTCCGTCGTCGCTGAATTATCGCTGCACATCACATTTACCTGATTCATGTTAGAAGTTAAGTCAATTACACTTCCTTCCACACTATTTCCGGCGCCATCTATCAAAGCCACCATTTCACGCAGTTTAGCTCGCATCTTCTGCACAGCCCGCGCCATGTCTCCAATCTCACTTTTCAGCTTCACAAGCTTGGCACTTTTCGCATTTTTAGCAAAATTCAGTTCTGCTGTATTCTCTATAATTTCTGTCAAATCGCAAATCGGCTGCGACACTCTCATGCTGCTGAAAAATCCTAAAATACCGGCGGCAATCACGGCTACCAGTATGGCAAGCAGCATCTGAATAAACAGCGTCCGCGAATCTGCAAGTATTTCGCTGTTTGGCGCTGACTCAATCAACTTCATTCCATTTCGGAGAGAGGTAAAACCAGCTACTTTGTCAACTCCCTGATAGGAATAATCAAGTGTGCTCCCATTTTCCTTCTCTGTCATGAAATTGGCGAGCTCTGCGCTGCATTTGCTCAAATCCGTTCCGTATTCTACAGAGGGATGTGCCACAACCTGATTCTGGCTGTTTACGAGGAAGCCATAACCGCTTGTGTAGCTCTTGGCCTCGTCTGCAACTGCTTTGATTTTACTAAAATCAACATCCATCCCCACAATACCGACGGAAACATCATCAATAAAAATAGGAACAACATAAGAAATCATATAAACGTTAATATTCGAGTTCAAATATGGATCCATCCATGTCGGTTTTCCATTGTTAACCGGTATGTAATACCACCCCACATGCTCTAAGTCATCCTTGTCATAACTACTGAAGTCAGTTGGAACAAGTTGCTTGAACTCACCGTCCTCGCTATCCTTTGAAGCAAAAAGACCGGAAGTTCCTTCGGTAAACTCCGGATTATATCTCACATAGTAGGTCAGTGCCCCTTCGGTATTATTTGCGCTTTGAAGTGCAATATCCTCAATTTTCTTTGTACATTGATCTACATACTTTGGATTGTCCTTAAAATTATCCAAATTACCAATGTTCTTTACCATAATGCCTGCCAGCGTATTGACCGAAAGTTCAATCTGTGCAAGCGCAGCATCAATATCCTTTCCATAACTTTTACAGACATTTACCAGACGTTCTCTGGAATCCTCGTGTGCAATCCGGTTTGAATTGATAAAACCAATCATCCCGCAAATCAAAGATGCGATAACAGCGCTCCCCACTGTCAGCATAGAAAGCCTTGCTTTTAATGACTTCATGAAATTCCTCCTCCAAGTGCATATTTTTGTTTCACTTTAAAATGAAACCGACCATAAACGGTAACTATTGTTATTTTACTATATTTACAGCTAATGTGCAATGAAAGAATTGCAAAACTTAAAAAAGAAATCTATTATTTTACTTTTACCTAATATTTGGTATAATAAATGATAATGTTAAAAGTATCTTTTTATGAAAGGAACAGGATAACTACATGAAGGGAATTGTTCTTGCAGGCGGCTCAGGCACCCGTCTTTATCCACTGACGCGTGTGACTTCCAAGCAGCTCCTGCCGATTTATGACAAACCAATGATTTATTATCCGTTGTCTATCCTTATGACGGCGGGAATAAAAGAAATACTGATTATCTCGACGCCGGAGGATTTACCACGGTTTGAAGAATTACTTGGCGATGGGGGGCAGTTTGGCATCTCTCTTTCGTACCTTGCACAGCCAAGTCCCGATGGACTGGCGCAGGCTTTTATTATTGGAGCAGATTTTATCGGCGAAGATTCCGTTGCCATGGTGCTGGGGGATAATATCTTCCATGGGCATGGCTTGGAAAAACGGCTGCGCGCCGCCGTCTCCGTGGAAAAGGGTGCAACAATCTTCGGGTATTACGTCGATGATCCGGAGCGGTTCGGTATCGTTGAATTTGACAAAGATGGCAAGGCAGTATCCATCGAGGAAAAACCGGAACATCCAAAAAGCAACTACTGCGTTACCGGGCTTTATTTTTACGACAACCGTGTTGTTTCCTATGCCAAAAACTTAAAGCCGTCAGCCCGGGGCGAACTGGAAATTACAGACTTAAATAAAATTTATCTGGAGCAGGGTGAACTTAACGTGGAACTTCTTGGCAGGGGCTTTACATGGCTGGATACCGGCACGCATGAATCTCTCGTGGAAGCCACAAATTTCGTCAAAACAGTGGAACAGCACCAGCACCGGAAAATTGCCTGTCTGGAAGAAATTGCATACCTGAATGGGTGGATTACCAGAGAAGATGTCATGAAGACCTATGAAATTTTGAAGAAAAACCAATACGGACAATATCTTATGGATGTCCTAGACGGGAAATATTTGAATTAACATTAACGCCAATAGGAATGGAGGAAATGATGGGAAAAATCACAGTGACGAAATGCCCGATAGAAGGGCTGTATGTAATTGAGCCGACCGTTTTTCAGGATGAGCGGGGCTATTTCGTGGAGACCTATAACCAGAATGATATGAAAGAAGCAGGACTTGATATGGAATTTGTACAGGATAACCAATCCATGTCTAAGAAAGGAATTCTGCGAGGACTACATTTTCAGAAAGAACATCCGCAGGGCAAGCTGGTTCGTGCCATCCGCGGGCGTGTCTATGATGTTGCCGTGGATATCAGAAAAAATTCTGAAACCTACGGACAATGGTATGGCGTAGAGCTGAGTGCTGAAAACAAAAAGCAATTTTATGTATCCGAAGGGTTCGCCCATGGATATCTTGTTCTATCTGAGGAAGCAGAATTTTGCTATAAGGTAACGGATTTTTATCATCCGGGCGATGAGGGCGGCATTGCATGGAACGACAGAGATATTCAGATTGACTGGCCGCTCCCGGAAAATGAAATTACATTAAATGAGCGCGACAGAAACTGGAAACCACTGAAGGATACAAAAGTACACTTCAAAAAATAAGATAAGGGAGATGAGACAAGTATGGATAACCGGAACTTCACTCTGCTGACCGACTTTTACGAATTAACGATGATGCAGGGTTATTTTCAAAACAATGCAAATGAGACTGTCGTTTTTGATTTATTTTACCGTCAAAATCCGGACGATGGCGGCTATGCGGTTTGTGCCGGGCTTGCACAGTCGATTGACTATATCAAGAGTCTGCATTTTGACTATGACGATATTGATTATCTGCGCAGCCTGAATACCTTTAGCGAGGAATTTTTAGACTATCTGGCAAGCTTTCATTTTACCGGGGATATCTATGCCATTCCAGAGGGAACAGTTGTTTTTCCACGAGAGCCTCTTGTCAAGGTCGTTGCCCCAATTATGGAGGCACAGCTTGTCGAAACTGCCCTCTTAAATCTCATTAACCACCAGAGCCTGATTGCAACAAAGGCCGCCCGTGTATGCTATGCTGCCAAAGGAGGCGGTGTTATGGAATTCGGGCTCCGTCGCGCCCAAGGCCCCGATGCGGGTACATTTGGAGCAAGAGCAGCTGTTATCGGTGGCTGCATCGGAACAAGCAATGTAATCTGCGCAAAGGAATTTGATATTCCTGCCCTTGGTACACACGCCCATAGTTGGATTATGAGCTTTGGCGATGAACTGACTGCCTTCCGCAAATATGCAGAACTCTATCCGGACAACATAACCCTTCTTGTCGATACCTACGACACACTTCGCTCCGGCGTGCCACATGCTATTCAGGTGTTTACGGAACTTCGTGAAATGAATAATATGCCAATCAAATATGGCATACGGCTCGACAGCGGGGATTTGGCATATCTTTCAAAGAAAGCGCGGCGCATGCTTGATGAGGCGGGATTTGAAGATGCGATTATCTGCGCCTCCAGTGATTTGGATGAATATCTGATCGACTCGCTTCTCTCTCAAGGCGCACGCATTGATTCATGGGGCGTAGGAACCAACTTAATTACTTCCAAAAACACGCCTGCCTTTGGCGGCGTATACAAGCTTGCGGCTGTTTCTGAAGACGGAAAAATGCTTCCAAAAATCAAGCTGTCCGAAAATCCTGCCAAGATTACTAACCCGGGAAACAAGACGGTTTACCGTATTTATGATAAGGCGACCGGAAAAATCAAAGCCGACTACATTACACTTGCCGACGAGGTTTTTGATGAATCCAAGGACTTACTTCTGTTCGATCCAAATGCCACATGGAAAAAGACGCGCCTTACCGGCGGAACCTATGAGATGAAAGAAATTCTTGTTCCTGTTTTTAAGAGCGGACAGTGCGTCTATGAAACGCCAAATGTCATGGATATTCAAAAATACTGCAAAGAACAACTGGATACTTTGTGGGAGGAGACAAGGCGGCTTGTGAATCCTCAGGAAGTGTATGTTGATTTATCAGATAAATTATATCAGATAAAAAAGGAGCTGCTCGATAACTATAATTAACGAATCAAAATTATATTTTTAATTAAAACCATAAATCTTCTGTGAAAGAGAATAGCCCCACACGACAATCTTACGGCCTGCGCTGCTGCGAAACTGCATCGGCTTACTGAGCGCCATCCGGTTTACCATGCGGGACATGCCACGGTTTTGTTTTTTCAGGTACTCCCACAGTTCCTCCCGCTTTGCCAGACTTTCCTCGCTTCCCTCTTTAATTAAAAATACGGAACTGACTGTCATCATCATCGTCAGATATTTTACCATGTAATCGCGAAGCTTTTTATTTTTTATCTTTGTCAGATCATACGCATCTATCATGATTTTATTTACTTTAATCTGCTGGTCAATCCGCCCAATCATGACTTTTTCATTGACAGACTGGTCATCCCTGCCAATAAAGTAACGGTACAAATCCACGTTCAGATAATACATTGTTTTTACAAACGGCAATGGATTATATACAAAAATATTGTCTACATAAAAGGTATGCTTCGGCAGCTCCAGCCCACAATCCCGAAGCATTTTCGTGCGGTATATGACCGAGTGCATCAAAATATTCTGGCTCATCTTAAAACGCTTTACATCATTCCAGCCAAATACCTGATTTTCCGGAAATACTCCATCATAGGAAATCACTTTATGCTTGTGCAGGCTTGGCTTTTCATAAACATAATTCGCAAGAAGCATGTCAACGCCATTCCCCTCCTGCACAAAACTTCTGAGCACATCTATTACCTTCAGCAATGCCTCTCTATCCATCCAGTCATCGCTATCGAGAACTTTAAAATAGATTCCATTTGCATTTTCAAGTCCAGTATTTACCGCACAGCCATGCCCGCCGTTCTCCTGATGAATCGCCCGGATAATTCCCGGATGTTCTGCCGCCAGTTCATCCGCAATTTTGCCCGTGTCATCTTTCGAACCGTCATCTACAAGAATAATCTCAATGTCATCCCCGCCTACAAGGACAGTTTCTACTGCATGATGCATATAATCCTGTGAATTATAACAGGGAATTGCCACTGTCAGTAATTTCATTCTATATCATTTCCTTTCTCTACTTGATTTCTTCTGCAACGGACAGCGCTCTGTCTACAATTGCATCAATGTTATAGTATTTATATTCTGCCAGTCTGCCAAGCAAATAAAAATTAGGAATTTTCTCTACCAGCAGTCTGTATTTTTCAAATAAGCTGTCATTTTCTTCATTATTGATTGCATAGTAAGGAATCTCGCTTTCACTGCCGCTATAAGGCATCGGATATTCTTTTACAATCGTTGTGTCCGGCTTATCCAATTGTCCGGAAAGGTACTTAAATTCTGTGATCCGGGTAAAATCCTCTGAAACCGTGTAGTTAATAACGCCATGGCTTTGGTAGCGTTCCTTATCATAATGCTCAAAATCAAAACGCAGGGAACGGTATGGCAGCCTGCCAAAACGACAGTCAAAGAGCTCGTCCAAGGCACCCGTAAAAATAATATTTCCATCAAACGGCTCTCCCTCAAACAGCACAGGATGTTCTGCCTCCGGCTCTATCGTTAATACACTTTTCGCCTCACAGCTAAGCCTGACATCAATCCCCTCGTACGAAAGCATTTTTTCAAATATCGGCGTGAAGCCGTGTAATGGCAGTCCCTGATATGCATCCTGAAAATAGCGGTTATCTCTCGACAAAAGCACCGGAACACGCCCGGACACTGCCGGATCAATTTCTTTTGGCGATTTTCCCCACTGTTTCATCGTGTATTTCAAAAATATATTTTCATAGACATACTGTGCTATTTCCTGAAGTTCTTTGTCCTCATGGTTCATTAACTCCAGAATCGGCACTCTGGCTCCTGCCCCAAAATTATCAATAAGAAGCTTTTCCAAATGCGGCGCACGGTTACCATACACCATTTCCAGTGTATTTAGATTAAACGGTATCGGCAGTTCCTTACCATATATATTCCCCACTACCTCATGCTGGTATTCATACCACTCTGTGAAACGAGAAAGGTAGCGGTAAACCCTTTCAATATTTGTGTGAAAAATATGCGGTCCATACTGGTGAATCAAAATTCCATACTCATCCAGTTTATCATAGCAATTACCACCAATATGATTTCTGGCGTCCAGAACCAAAACCTTATGTCCCTTCTTCTCTGCCAGCTCTCTGGCAACGACTGCTCCCGCAAATCCACTGCCGATTACTATACTGTTATACATGTTTCCCTTTCCTCCCATTTCTTCCATTTCATTCCAATCCTCTTTATTGTATCAAACTTACCGTATAATATCTACAATTAATTTTATCATCTCCGGTTTCTCTTCTCCAACAGTATAACACTCTTCCATATAAGACATGGCATTTTTCAATTTCTTCTTATCTGCTGAATACAGAGTTGCTATTGCTTCTCCCTTTTTTACCCGATCACCCAGCTTCTTTTTCATATAGATGCCCGCGCTGAAGTCAATAACGCTGTCCTTTTTTTCACGCCCTGCTCCCAAAAGTCCGGCGGAAATGCCGATTCCCTCCGTATTCAGATGACAAAGAATCCCCTCCTGCGAAGATAACAGCTCGCCACTCTCTGCTGCCTTTTCAAAGTGCTCCGGGTTCTCAATATATCGGACGTCTCCTCCCTGCATGGAAACCATCTGCTTAAATTTTTCATACGCCCTTCCGCTCTCAAGTGCGTCCTCCGCAAGCTTCCTGCCTTCTTCATAAGAAATCCCCTTTCCCATCGAAAGCATCATTCCTGCAAGTCCAAAGCATACCGTTTTTAAATCCTCCGGTCCATTTCCCCGCAGTGTATCTATCACTTCTTTTACCTCGATACTATTTCCGATTGCAAGGCCAAGCGGTTCATCCATGCTGGTAATCATAGCCACGGTTTCTTTACCAGCACCATTTCCAATTGCTACCATCCTGCGCGCAAGCTCTCTAGAGCCTTCGATATCCTTTATAAATGCACCGCTCCCAGTCGTCACATCCAGTAAGATTTTATCACTTCCTGCTGCCAGCTTTTTGCTCATAATAGACGCTGCAATCAATGGAATACTGTCTACTGTGCCCGTTACATCCCGAAGTGCATAGAGCAGTTTATCCGCCGGGGCCAGATTTCCGGTCTGCCCAATCACACTGATTCCACATTCCTTTACATTTTGAAAGAAATTCTCGCCGCTTGCATCTACCCTGAAACCCGGAATGGATTCCAGCTTATCTAAAGTACCTCCGGTAAACCCCAGCCCTCTGCCGCTCATTTTCGCCACAGGCACACCGCATGCCGCCACAATCGGCCCGGCAATCAGTGTCGTCTTATCTCCCACTCCGCCAGTCGAATGTTTATCTACCTTTATCCCCTGTATTCTGGATAAATCTACAATATCCCCAGAATCCCGCATCGCAAGTGTCAGGGCTGTCAGTTCTCTATCGTTCATCCCCTGAAAACATATTGCCATCAGCATTGCCGACATCTGGTAATCCGGTATCTTCCCCCCTGTATAATCCGAAATCATCTGATAAATTTCTTCATTCTCAAGTGTAGAACCTTCTCTTTTTTTGCGTATTACATCTACAAATCTTCCTGTCCCCATACATATTCCCTCCATATTGCGCAAGAACTTCCATCTAATTTTTATATTCAGAATTATAACACTTGCCGGAATAATTTTCCACTTCTTGCTATATTCCTGAAAATATGATATACTATTGCGGCAAATATGTCGAATTAGAAACGAAGGAGGATAACTATTATGTCCGGAAGTACAATCGCTATTCTTGTAGCCTTTGTCTGTTACTTATTATTGATGATTTTCATCGGATTTATTTCTATGAAAAAAACGAAAAGCTCAGAGGATTATTTTCTCGGAGGCCGCGGATTAAACAGTTGGGTTGCCGCTCTCTCCGCACAGGCGTCCGATATGAGCGGCTGGCTTTTGATGGGGCTGCCCGGCTCGATTTATGCCGCTGGCACTGGTAAGGCGTGGATTGCCATCGGTCTTTTTATCGGAACAGTCTTGAACTGGCTTTTTATTGCTAAACGGCTGCGCCGTTATACGATAGTTGCCAACAACTCACTTACCCTGCCGGAATTTTTCCAAAACCGTTACCACGATAAAAAGAAACTTTTGCTCGGTATATCTTCTGCCGTCATAGTCATTTTCTTTTTAGTATACACTGCTTCGGCACTGGCTTCCGGAGGAAAATTGTTTAACACCGTATTTGGCATCGACTACCATGTTGCCCTTTTAATCGGTGCTGCCGTCATTCTTATTTATACTTTTCTTGGCGGATTTCTTGCCGTATGTACGACAGATTTCATTCAGGGTACATTGATGTTAGTTGCCCTGTTGATTGTACCAATCGTAGCTTATGGGCTTATCAGCGGTGATTTCACAAGCGCCCTCACAGTAAACGGAGTTGCACCGAACAGCGATTACATGAGCCTGTTCTACGTCAACGGAGAACCGTATACGTTTGTACAGATTATTTCTGACCTTGCTTGGGGACTTGGTTACTGCGGTATGCCTCATATCTTAGTTCGCTTTATGGCTGTAAAGAGCGAAAAGGAATTAAAGAAATCCAGCGTCATTGCTATTATCTGGGTTGCTATTTCCCTATTTGCGGCATGCGCCATCGGCATTATCGGACGCGCTTTCTTAGTTCCTGCACTGGAAGCCGGCGCAGAAGAAACCGTGTTTATTGCAATGATTAAGCAAATCTTTTCAAACGGATTCCTGCTCGTATTCATCGGTGGTCTGTTCCTGTGCGGTATACTCGCCGCCGTTATGTCTACTGCGGACTCCCAGCTCCTCGTATGCGCCTCATCCGTATCAAAGGATATTTATAAAAATATTCTGAAACCGGATGCAAACGATAAAAAGGTTTTGAATATCAGCCGGATTACCGTAGTGGTTGTTGCCGTTTTGGCTTTCGTTATTGCATGGGATCCGAACAGCAGCATTATGGCTCTTGTATCGGATGCGTGGGCCGGTCTCGGCTCCGCCTTTGGTCCTTTGGTTGTATGCTCCCTGTTCTGGAAACGGACTACCCTGCCGGGCGCCGTTGCCGGTATCATATCAGGTGGATTGTTCGTCATTGTATGGGACTACCTGCCGCTTGTAGGCGGTCAGACATTATATGCCGCTACCGGAATCTATTCCCTGCTGCTCGGCTTTTTCGTCAGTCTGGTTTGTATCGCTGTTGTCAGCCTTTGTACAAAAGCGCCTGAGCAGGCCGTGCTGGATGAATTTGATAAAGTTAATAATTATAGTGAATAAAAATTTAGTAACTAACTAAGAAAGAGAGCAATTATAATCGCTCAAATCAAGTAATTCGCATAGCGAATTGAAAGATTCTCGCTGATTATAATTGCTCTCTTTCTTTTGCTTTACTAAATTTTACTGCCCCTGCTTCTGCTCCTACTTCTGCTCCTACTTCTGTCCCTGCTTCTGCCTCTACTTCGTACCAAAAATCCGGTCGCCCGCATCTCCAAGTCCCGGGCAGATGTATGCGTCCTCGTTCAGGCATCTATCCTGACAGCCAACATACAACTGGATATCCGGGTGTTCTTTCATCAGACGCTCAATACCCTCCGGCGCTGCAATGATTGACATAAACTTTATATTCTTTCCACCATGCTGCTTAATGAAATTTACCGCTGCAACCGCAGAGCCCCCCGTCGCTAACATGGGATCTACAACAACAATCGTTCTCTGTTCAATCGGTGCAGGAAGTTTACAGTAATACTCGTGCGGCTCGTGCGTAGTTTCATCCCGGTACAAACCAATATGTCCTACCTTCGCTGACGGAACAAGTGACAAAATTCCGCTGACCATACCAAGCCCGGCACGGAGAATCGGTACAACTGCCATTTTCTTTCCCGATATCATCGGCGTCATACACGTCTCAATCGGCGTCTTTACCTCCACATTCTCGACAGGCAAATCGCGAAGCGCCTCATAGCCCATTAACATGGCGATTTCTTCAATCAGCTTCCTAAACTCATTTGTTCCTGTAATCTCATTTCTTAAAATAGAGATTTTGTGCTGAATCAATGGGTGATTCATAATAATTACATTATCCATATTTTCCATCCCTTCATTTGTTACCTTCTCTTTATTTACATCTAACAAGACTATACCCTATTTTATAAAAAAATTCAATCCTGCCTTGCCAGAACGCCAAAAAAAATTTATAATTGAAGAAATACAATTACCTAGGAGGTTTCCATGAACGAAAACAACAAACCAATTCGTGATGCCAGAACGCTTGGCATCCCCAAAATGCTGTTGCTCGGCTTGCAGCATATGTTCGCCATGTTTGGTGCGACCATACTTGTTCCGATTCTTGTAAACAGCTATTTCAACGGAGAAGGTCTCTCCATTCAGGTAACTCTCATTTGCGCCGGTCTCGGTACATTATTTTTCCATCTCTGCTCAAAGCTTAAAGTTCCCGCTTTTCTTGGTTCTTCTTTTGCTTTCCTCGGTGGTTTCCAGACTGTAGCAAACTTAAAGACCGGAATTTTTGCCGATATGACAATGGGTGAAAAGCTGCCATATGCCTGCGGTGGTATCGTCGTAGCGGGAGCACTGTATCTGATTCTTGCCCTGATTGTCAAGCTGGTTGGCATCAAACGTGTCATGCGTTTTCTGCCTCCTGTCGTGACCGGACCAATTATTATCTGTATCGGTCTGAGCCTTGCTCCTTCCGCTGTCAGTAACGCTTCGACAAACTGGCTGCTCGCTTTCATTGCTCTCGCCATTATTATCGTTTTCAATATATGGGGAAAAGGAATGTTCAAAATCATTCCGATTCTGCTTGGGGTTGTCGGTGCTTACATAGTAGCGTTAATTCTTCATTCTTGTGGAATTACCAATCCAGACGGCTCTGCTATTTTAAACTTCGGCGCCATTTCCGCCGCCAGCTGGGTTGATATCCCGCCATTTTTCATCTGTAAATTTGACTTAACTGCCATCCTTGTCATGGCCCCGATTGCCATTGCCTCTATGATGGAGCATATCGGCGATATATCTGCTATCTCTGCGACTGTAGGAGAGGACTTCATTGAAAATCCGGGATTGCACCGCACCTTAATCGGTGACGGTCTGGCAACCTCCCTGTCCGCTTTCTTCGGTGGCCCGGCAAACACTACATACGGAGAAAATACCGGCGTTCTCGAACTGAGCCGTGTTCATGATCCACGAGTTATCCGGCTTGCCGCTTTTTATGCTATTATACTGAGTTTTATACCGAAATTTTCTGAAATAATCGGCTCAATGCCAGCCTCTATCATCGGCGGCGTCAGCTTTATCCTGTACGGAATGATTTCCGCTATCGGAGTACGAAATGTCGTAGAAAATCAGGTAGACTTTACGAAATCAAGAAATCTTATTATCGCTGCTGTCATTCTTGTCTGCGGGCTTGGTTTCAGCGAGGGACTTACGTTCTCCATCGCCGGTACAAGCATTACCCTGACAAGCCTTGCGATTGCCGCAATTGCCGGAATTCTTTTAAATGCAGTTCTTCCTGGTAAAGACAGCATGGAAAAATTGCCAAAGGAAAATACCCTGAGCAATCAAAATCCAAAAACTTATGAGAAGTAGAGCCGTTTTCCGACTCAATGAGCTGTCCGTTTACTCACGGCTCCACAGGTAAGCATATGCCTGTGTTCTCGCGGCAAAGGGTTCTGTAAGGAGGAGGTTTCTGACCTCCTCCTTTGTATACCATGCCGCCTCTATCTCCTCCAGCGGCGAGCTGCTCTTTTCGAATGTGCCATCTGCTGTCCCAACCATGCAGATATTTTTTTCATTTGAAAATCCTACCGCACTATAACTGATTGCCATTTGCTCCCGAATCTCAATCAGATTCAGTCCCGTTTCTTCTTTTAACTCCCTCGCAGCACTCTCCTCCGCTGTCTCCCCCTTATCTATCAGTCCCGCCGGAAAATTATACACCCAGTCCCCGAGTGCCAAGCGAAACTCCCGGTTCAGGAGCAGGTGCTCACCACTTTTATCGTGCATGATAAGCACAACCGCATCCGCCTTTTGCTCCCGCAAATCCCTGATGCTTTCTGCCTTGGGATTCCGGCTAATCATCTCATACACCTTTTCCCCGCCCGTTTTGGTCTGATATGTAATGTCATAGCGATGGATGAATTTTCCACTGTGTACTTTTTTCATTGATTTATATTTCATATATTCTATACCTCATTTCTTCGACGGTGGCAGCGGTTTGTGCTCCTTAATAGTAATCATTTTCCCCTTTTCGTCTGGCCCGATTATCGACTGATTTTTAAAATCAAAGGTGATAAACCTATACCGCATCTTATCCTTTTCTAAATCATAGCCAGACAGTGTGACCGTCTGCTTCTCCCTATCAATCTTATATAAGTTTGGCGACATCCTCTCATAAAACCGACAAAATTCTTCAAAAGAATAATTGTTAAACAATACATCCAATTCGCGATAACCCAGCTCATCTACCGCATCAATCATACTCGGAGTTATATCTAAATCAACCGGCGTTGGTATATAGGTACTATAGTGGTCATAGGCATATTTTGAATAACAACATTCCGCTGTAAACATATCCCAGTGTTCATCATAAGACAAGAAATAATAGTTGTCATCCTTAAAAAACAATGCACCCCTTACTTTCCATTTCCCTGTATAATAGGTAAACATTCCAATATAATCATCCCGATTTGTCTGTATCATCTCCTCCAGTGATACATCCGATTTAAAGGCAGAATAGCACTCTGATATATTATTAGTAAGATCATCTTTCATCTTTGTATTGCAGATACGGTACATCTTATCCAATCCATTCCAGTTTACCACAGGAATTTCATCCGGATATTCTTTCAAAGAAATACCTGTCCCAGTAGAAGTTCCAACTGACACTTGTTCTTTCCTGTTACGGTTTCCGCCTATCTGAAGCCTGACCAGCCCACCTACAATTAGGTAGATTAGTAAAATGCTGATACCATATCCTATATATCTTCTTTTCATCGCTTTTCCCCCTACTATTATTTCTTTGACGGTGACGGCTGTTTGTGCTTGCTGATCGTAATCATCTTTCCTTTTTCGTCTGGTCCTGTTACCGACTGATTTTTAAAATCAAAGGTAATAAGCTTATCCCTCATTTTATCTTTCTTTGAATCATACGCATCCAATGTGACGGTCTGTTTCTCTTTATCAATTTTATATAAATTTGGCGACATCCTTTTATAAAACCGACAAAATTCATCAAAGGAATAATGGTCAAACAGTGCATCTAATTCATAATGCCCTATTTCATCTGCTGCAGCAATTACATCTGGATCTATATCCAAATGGACTGGTGTTGGCACATAAATAAAAGTATAGGTATAGGTATATGATGAATAACAACATTCCCCTGTAAATATATCCCAGTATTCATCATAAGACAATAGATAATAGTTGTCATCCTTAAAAAACAATGCACCCTTTTCTTTCCATTTCCCTGTATAATAGGTAAACATACCAATATAGTCATCCCGATTCGTCTGTATCATCTCCTCCAGCGATACATCCGACTTAAAGGAAGTACGACATTCCGACATATTATTGTAAAAATCACTTTTTATTTTAGTATTGCAGATGCGATACATCTTATCCAATCCATTCCAGTTTACCACAGGAATTTCATCCGGATATTCTTTCAAAGAAATACCTGCTCCGGTAGAGGTTTCAACCGACAACTGTTCTTTCCTGTTACGATTTCTGCCTATCTGAAACCAAATCAGTACACCTACAATTAGGCAGATTAGTAAAATGCTGATACCATATCCTATGTATCTTCTTTTCATCGCTTTTCCCCCCTAGAAATATAAATAGACAACACTATCCATGTATTCTTCTCTCACGTACTGCACCCGCTTGTCTCCTTCTGTCGCAGTTTTCCAGCCATCATTTATAGCATAGTACCGCATTTCCGTTGTCTGATACGATTTCGCATTATATTTTTTGTATTTTACAATTACATCATAATACCCGCACACCGTTACCGTGTGTGCTTCCCCGGATGGGGCATGGAGATTTGCCGCAACTGGTCTCCCCCTTTTATGGAATCTTTCAATAAGCCCTCTAAAATTCCGTACACTCAAACATCCTCGCAGATACTTTTGATAAGCATAGTAATATCTCGTATATAATTTTGGCATTTTATTAACTATGGTTTCTTTACCAGTATATGCTCCACAAAGGGATGCAAATCCCATCATCTTATAAAAGATAGTGTTTCTCTGCTTATGGGTAAGGGTTACTGCATATTTCATCCTTGTATAATACTCTGCTATCTCTGTCGCTGCCACCTCCGCACAGGTACCCTCTATTTTTTGTGGATGAGACTCATTCAACGTTTTTTGACTATAATTATAGGTCTTAAGCAATTTCGACTTTACCGCCGATATAACCTTTTTGGTTGAACCACTGCACCTGCTCAATGCATCATCCCGCACTTGGGTTGGAGTTTCAATTATTATGTTTCTCATTTTAGCTGCACGGCATACCTTATCATCTGAGACATAGTCCTCATCCGAAAAGCCTATATCACCTTCCGGCGGCAATTCTGAAATTTCTATAGCGCCTGCACTGACTGCTCCGCCGCTGATTGCTTCTCCGCTTACTGCCTCGCCACTCACTTCTTCTTCACTTAACGTATCTTTATCCTCGTCATCATCATCGAGCCAAATCGCTGACGGGGTGGCAGTATCTTCTTCAATTGCTCCACCACTTACATTTTCACTTTCATCTTCTCCCACACTTTCACTCTCTCCGCCAATGGCAGCTCCGCTTGCGTAAACAGATAAACCACTGCCTGTCGCGCTCTCTGCCTCTGAAACAGAAATCGCCTTTGAAAAAATATTTTCCCTTCCTAAAGAAAGTAACATTACTGTTACTAAAAGTAAAGCCAAACCTCTTGTTTTTATGCTTTTTATCATCATAACCCTCCGTATTCTATACGATTCTTGTTACTCTGGTTTACAGTATCTGAGGGCTGCTTTGCAGTCCTAAATCCCCCTTTCACATATAATAACGAAAAAAAATGCAAAAATAACTCATTCCTGCAAATTTTTTTCATTTTTTTATTTTGCAACTATTTTTAAAAAACACTTGCAATTCTTTTTTACATATGATATATTCAGTATTACCCTCTTATTGCTCCTTTTATAAAGGAGGGAGTTCTCTATGAAGAAACATTCTATCATTCAAAGGATGCTAGTCATCCTGTTAGCAGTAACACTTTTTAGCACTACATTAATTCATAACAGTCATTCTGCCAAAGCCGGCGGTATCTCATTTATTCTTTTATCCAGATATCGGAACACGGTAAACATAAAGCAAAGCTTTTACCTTATAGCAATAACTTCAACGGGAAAAAAGCCAACGTGGAAAAGCAGTGATTCCAAAGTCGCCTCCGTCAATACCTACGGGCAAGTCACTGGAAAAAGGGCAGGCACGTGCAAAATTACTGCCAAAATACGGGGCGCGGAAGCAAGCTGTACCGTTACCGTTTGCAAAACCACCATTCGCCTGTCAGCGAAGACCGTCTCTATGGAAAACGGAGCGTGCTTCCGTCTAAGCGGGACAACCTCAAACGGCAGTCCGTTAAAATGGAAATCATCCAAACGAAGTGTCGCCCAAATTAGCGATACTGGCGTCATTCAGGCACTGAAGCCGGGCGAGACACGGATTACTGCCTCTGCCGATGGCTCAGAACAGACATGCATGGTGACAGTAAAAAAGCCAAAGGTGACACTCAGCCATACGAGCGCCTCCCTTTACCGAAAACAATCATTGCAGCTCTCTGCCAAGGTTTCTTCCGGGCGCATGCCGGTCTGGAAATCAAAGAAAACCAGCGTTGCCACGATAAATGAAAAAGGGCTTGTCACAGCACGCAAGCACGGGACCGCCATGATTACTGCAACAGTGGACGGCGTTACCCGTACATGTGAGCTGACCGTCCGGTCGCCGGAAATACGTCTGAATACCGATTCGCTGACGATGAAAAAAGGGAAAAAGACCAGACTGACAGCGAAAGTAAGCTCTGGCAATGCCCCTGTCTGGAAAACCAGCAAGAAATCGGTTGCCGTCGTAGATCAAAACGGACTGGTCACAGCAAAGAAAAAAGGCAAATGCTATATCTATGTCTCGGAGGATGGGACAAAAGAGCAATGCCATATACAAGTAAAATAACATATTAAAATTATGAGCGATAAGAGGGTATTTAACTTGCTGAAATTTTACTTTAGGTATACAATAATACCATGATTTTAAAAATACTGGAATGAGGAATTTTTATGGATAATTATGAGAAAAGAAACAAAAGAATATGCCTTATTGCAGAAGGTGTACTGGCAGGGATTTTTTCCGGCCTGACCGCTTCCCTGTACCGCCTTTTGCTTATGAATTCGGAGACAGCTTTTTTCTGGATTTTAAACTTTATCAAAGGGAATTACTTATATATAATATTATGGTTCTGCGCTCTGCTTGGCATCAGTTTCATTGTTGCCCGACTTGTCCGCTTTGAAGGCATGGCGGCAAGCTCCGGCGTCCCACAGGTAATGGGAGAGGTAAACGGTTCTTTCAATCCCTGCTGGTGGCGCATCCTGTTAGTCAAATTTATAGGAGGAGCGCTTTGCATTTTCAGCGGGCTCTCGCTCGGCCGCTCCGGTCCGTCAATCCAGATTGGTGCCATGACAGCAAAGGGATTTCCCCGCATCCGCGTACATACTGAAAAACAGGACAAAACACGGGAAATCCTACTTATCTCCTGTGGCGCAGGCGCCGGGCTGGCGGCGACATTCCATGCTCCCCTTGCCGGAATCCTTTTTGTGCTGGAGGGAATCCGCCGCACTCTGGATTATACGGTACTTATAACAGGAACGGTGGCTGTTGTGGCTGCTGACTTAGTTTCTGTACTGATTTTCGGCCCAGCCATTATTTTTTCCTATCCTGCCTCTGCTCTGCCAGTGTCAGATTACTGGCTTCTGGTCCCGCTTGGTATCCTGCTCGGTTTTGCCGGGGCGGGGTACAATTATGCTATGTCAAAAATGCAGGATTTTTATCAATTACTGAAAAATATACCGGGCGGGCTGAGACTAGCTATCCCATTTTTGACTTCCGGAATACTCGCTCTTTTTCTGCCGCAGGTATTATGCGGCGGCAATGTCATGGTAAAACTGCTGACAGATACCCATCCAGCCCTTTCCATGCTATGCCTGCTTCTCCTCGTGAAGTTTTTATTTTCCATACTGTGCTCCGGCTCCGAGGTTCCCGGCGGCATTTTCTTTCCGGTACTCGTCCTCGGCTCTTATTTAGGTGCGGTTTTCGGCAGTACAATAACTGCTTTCCTTCCTGTCAGCGAAGGGCTCTGGTTTCAGTTTATCCTTCTTGGAATGGCAGGGCTGTTTTCTGCCATTGTCCGCACGCCCATCACGGCGATTATTTTGGCTGTCGAGCTGACCGGAAGCATGCACTGCCTTTCCGATATCGCTATTGTAAGTATTTTAGCCTGCATTACTGCAAATCTTCTCGGCAGCAAGCCATTCTGCACAAGCTGTCTTGAGAGGCTTTTAGCCAAACACGGACAGCAGACCAGTACCGCGGCAGAATCTTAATCGCTAGTGGTGATGTGGCGGCTATCCTACAGTTTCCTATCCCATATATCGCTTCCAGCGAAAAATAAATAGTTTCCATTGTTTACAAAATAACTCCGCCGCCTTTCGCAAAACTCGTTGTCTGCATTGTCATTTTTCCTCGCCTTTTGTAGCATTGCCGCCCGCCGGTCCTTATGCACCACCCTAGTGATTGAATTCTGCGGGCAGCACCAAAGGTGCACATCCATGAAAGAAGGATGAAAAAAATAAATATATTCATTTTTGCCATCCTTCTTTCATGGATGGATGCTTCGCATCTGCCCGCAGTATAGCTTGTTCATGGTGGTGCATTAGTACCGTTGCGTGGCGGCTCAAGTGAAAACGCGCTGCCAAAAGGCAGGAAAAATGACAGCAGACATCTCAGACAATGCTCGGGCGGCGTATTTGTAAAAAACAGAAACATAATTTTTCGGGAAGCGATATAAGGACAAGAAACCGTAAGATAGCCGCCACACCGTCAGGCTACTTGCTGATGTATGCGCCCGTATACTGAATTTCCCCACGCAAATCCAGATACATCTGATAAGAATCCGACGGCAGCGTATCCAGCCACATAGCAATATAATACTCTGCGGTTTCAAATACTTCCATCGTCTGATGCGTTTCTGAAAAATCAACTACAAAGTTATCCTTTTTTCCAATGAAGTAAACCTTTCGTATGCTGTGGTCAACTCCATGGATATAAAGTATATCCTCGTGCATCCGGTAATCTACTGCCATATCGCTTACCCGTTTCATTTTATGGAAATGCAGGGATAAAAATTCTTCTTTTGACAAGCGTTCCGGACGTTTCAAGTCACCACAAAGATATTCTTTTCCTGCTAACAAAGGTTTCGCCAGTTCCGGTACACACGGTTCAAATTCACGCGCAGAAAAGAACCCCGGCTTGACATAAATTTCACTGAGTACCTTTTCCTTTTTCACATCATACTCCCTGATTACACCGATATTGCCATCCAGAGGCTTAACTAAGGAACCTGCCATTGCATACAGCCGATTCCGCTTTTGCAGAAAAAGTGCATTGGAACGGATTTTTGACTTCGGGCATGGGAAACGCTTGTAAAGACTGACGGTTTTTTTTGCCTCGTTGATTGTATAAATCGTGACATAGGATTTTTTGTCATTGTCAAAGAACTCAACCCTCCGGCGCTTATGCCAGTGATTGTCAAACACAAGGATATGCTTCGTCTCCGGATTTCCATCCAAATCTGCGTGTATCTCATAGGCAGCATGCTGCTGGTAGAAAAACGGTACTTCTCCCTCAGGGCGCAGAAGCTTATCCTCCATCTCTGTCCCCTTCCAGAATCTTACATCACTGAGAAGCCAGCGCATCTCTCCCGTCTTCCAGTCCACACTGCTGACCGAGTGGATATTTCTCATAGAAACAAGAACCGTATTCTCCGTTTCATTGTATGACACAGAATTCAAATGTGCCCAATCCACCCTGTCCTGATATGTTTTATCAAAAATATCCCCCAGCTTTACCTGATGGACAATCTGTCCTGTACGACGGTCAATTTCCATTATCAAATCCTCAAGCTGTCCTTCCATGCTGCTGCCGGCTCCTATGATATTTCCCCCCATCTCCATCTCGCACGCAGAATGATGAATACCGTTTTTCACGAGATAAGTCCTTCTGACACGTCCTAGAAAATCCATGTCATACATCTGTACGGAGTGTGGATTCGTAAAGGACGGAGCTGAAATATTGGATTCCAAAAACAGAAATCTGCCATTTGACAAAAGGAACAGTCCATATCCCTTTGGCTTTCTTCTCGTATACCAGCGGATTTTCCCTTCCCTGTCGATTACGCATGGACGAATATCCGAGCCGCCTGTAATAAGAATGTTGGAGAGTCCCGGATTCTTTGACACTTTTTTTACCGTTATAACCTTTTTCAGATTCTTAGGCAGCCCCTTCACACGCAATGGTACTGTGCGCTCTGCAAATACCTTTCCCTCTTTGTCCAAAAGCTCAAAATGAATCTGGTTCTCCCTTCCCGGATATAATCCGAGAATCGGAACTCTGTGGTATTTCGCTTCCGGCAGCTCTGCCGAAAAATCAGTTTCCGGTATATCTCCCTTTACCGTTACCCGAACCCCACACGCAGTTTCTGTGACAAACAGTGCCAATGCGCTTAACGGCGCCTCACCATAAGGATTTTTGACAAGAAACATATCAAAAAAAGTATAGCCCCCCGTTTTGAGAGTGCGCTCCAGCCAGTAATCCCTTGTCTGTGATTTCAGGGAAAAAACAGGTTCTTTCGCGATATTCGTCTTTATTTTCTCTACCTCCGGTCTGGCAAAGGTCTTATCAAAGCGTTTCGCTTTCTTTCCCAGCCACTTTGCATTGCATACCGTTACCGTGCCGCCATCTCCGACACGGTATACTCTTTTTCTGTTTTTCTGGTATTCCTGAATCTTTGCTACTACCCTGTTTATTCCCCTTTTACACGCAGCCGCAAAACTTTTAATCATGATGAACCTCCACATTTGCCAGATATTTCTTAATTTCCTGCAAAACCTTCCCGGCACACTCCTCCGGACTATGATTTACCGTGTCCAGAACAAGCTCCGGATGCAGCGGCTTCTCATAGGGTGAATCCTTTCCTGTAAAATCACGAATCTCCTTTTTATACAATCCTTTCGGATCTCTCTCTTTACAGGTTGCAAAATCTGTGCTCACGTATACTTCTATAAAACTTCCTACTCCCGCCTTTTTCCTTGCAAATTCCCGCATTTCACGAAATGGAGAAATAAAGGAAACCAGCGTGATAATACCCGCATCCCGGAATAACGCGGCAATCTCCGCAATCCGCCGGATATTTTCATTCCTGTCCTCCTCGGAAAATCCAAGGTCGGAATTGATTCCGCTACGGATATTATCCCCGTCCAGAAGATAGCACGCCTGCCCCTCCTGAACCAGCATCTTCTCTAATTCCACCGCTATTGTTGACTTACCCGAACCAGACAGTCCGGTAAACCAGACAACCAGCCCCCTCTGTCCCAAAAGGCGGCATCGCTCCTCATAATCTACTTTCCCCTCCTGCCAGATTATATTTTCATTCTTCTTCATTTCTTTCCTCTTTTCCTGCGTGTTATGCCTCGAAAATTGCTCCAATCTTTTTCAGCATATCTTTAATCCGGTATATGCTCTTTTCATAATCCTTATCTGCCAACTGCATATCTGCTGAAATATCTGTCGTCATCTCATTGCCAACCCAGATTACTTCCAGCTCCTGCTCTACAACCGTTTTCATTATTTTATAATCTGACTGGGTAAGTCCCGTCGCTGTCACAATCAAAATCATTCCGGCATCCATAAGAAGATTCGCTACTTCTCCGAACCGCCTTATCTGCTCTGTATGGTCCTGAACACTTGCTTTCTTCGTATCTGCTCCGATTCCATACAGATAGGAACTGATTCCCATATAATAGACATACCGTCCACAGTACATCAGCTCCCGCTCCAGCATCTTTGCCAGCTTTTTCTTCCCGGTTCCTTCCGGTCCTGTCAGAATCAGAAGATTTGGTTTCTGTGCATAGTGTTCCATACGTTCCTCTAAAGATACATCGCCAACTTCCCAGCGGTAATTACGGAGCATAGCGCCCTCTCTGATTTCGTGCTCCTCATCCTCCAAAGCCGCCGTTATAATACCGCCTCCAGCAATCTCATAATTATCGACAATGACAAAGCGGCTCGTACCGGCAATATCCTTTACTGTATCAAAAGCAATTGCCTTATCTGTGCGGAAAATACATTCTGCCACTTCGTTTCTCCCCACTGCAGTTTTTTCTTCCGTGGAGGACAAATTTGACGAGTCAATAACGCCCTTTACCGATTCCAGCTCTACTCTCACTTTCGCTGAGCCGATTTTCAAGTGATACATTTTTCCGGGAGTAAGCGCCTTCCTTCCCAACCAGAAAATATTAGCGGCAATCCGGGAGGAGGTTTTCGGCGCCGGCTCTCCGGCAAGGCACATCAGCTCTCCCCTCGTAATATAAATCTGCTCCACCATAGTAAAGCCGATTGCCATATTCGGTTTTCCTACTTTTACCGGTTCAGCATTAAACACCTCAATATTTTTTATATGGCTTCTCTTTCCGGAAGGATAAAATATAACCTCCTGTCCCGGCTGCACCGTTCCGGTTTCTATCGTCCCTGCCACAATCCGGCGGTCATCCCCATTCTGCGTAAATTTGTATACATCCTGCACCGGCATACGAAACGGCTGGTTCTCCGAATCTTCCTCACACTCAAAGCAGTCTAAGACCTCCAGCACGCACATTCCGTCATACCATGGCATCTTGTCACTCTTTTTTACAATATTTTCTCCCATAAAGGAGCTTACTGGCAGAACAAACTTTGGTGTTATATTTATTTTTGCCAAAAACTCCAGATATTCTTTCTTAACTTTTTCATAAACTGCCTCATCATAATCAACCAAATCCATTTTGTTAATGACAACGGCTATCTGATGAATCCCCAGCATGGAAAGCATATAGGCGTGGCGGCGTGAATTCTCCTGCACGCCCTCCTTCGCATCAATCATAAGGAGCGCCGCCTCTGCACGGGAAGCTCCTGTAATCATATTTTTCAAGAATTCGATATGTCCCGGCGCATCCAGAATAATATAATCTCTCTTTTCTGTCTTAAAAAAACATCTCGCCGTATCTATCGTAATGCCCTGCGACTGCTCATCCTTTAACGCATCCAACAAAAATGCGTACTCAAATGGTTTCGAGTTTCTCCTGCACGTTTCCTTTACCTGTTCAAGCTTTCCCTCCGGCAGCGAATCGGTATCAGCAAGGAGCCGTCCCATCAAGGTACTTTTTCCGTGGTCTACATGACCGACAATGACAATGTTCATATCCTCTTTTCTGTTCATCCGCCTATCCTCCTTACATATAACCGTTGCGCCTGAGTTCTTCTAATCCTCCGCCACCCTCTTTATCCTGTGCACGGCCGGAACGTTCCGCAATGTTAGCAAACTTTCCTGTTTTCAATTCCTCGATTACCTCATGCACATTCTTCGCCGTAGAATCTACCGGCAGCGTACATGGCGCACAGCCGAGGGAACGATAACGTTTTCCATTTCCCTGATCAAAATAAAGAGAAACTACCGGGATATTCTCCCTTTCAATATATTCCCATACATCCAGCTCCGTCCAGTCCAGCAGCGGATGCACACGGACGTGTGTTCCCGGCGCAAAATCCGTTTTATACTGATTCCAGAACTCCGGCGGCTGGTCTCCGACATCCCAGTCATTATTTTTATCCCGAGGAGAAAAATATCTTTCCTTTGAACGGCTCCCTTCCTCATCCGCACGGGCGCCGACGATTACGCCTGTATATGGCTCACAATTCGTATCTCTTTCATAAATCCCCTTATTATGATTAAAGCGGTATCTCGGCCAGTTTGCGTTGAGAGTATTTGTCAGTGCTTCCGTCTTTAACCGCATACAGCAATCAATGTGGGAAACCTTACCTTCCGGATATGTCTCCTTCTTTTCCAGCGCATCCGTATTTTCTCCGTAAATCATATCAAGGTTCCATTCTGCCGCAAGACGGTCCCTGTACTCAATCATTTCCGGAATTTTGTAGTGCGTATCGATATGAACAAGAGGAATCGGCACATGCCCAAAAAATGCCTTTCTCGCCAGCCACAAAAGTACCGTAGAGTCCTTACCTATTGACCATAACATACATAAATTTCCCAATTCACTATACGCTTCGCGAAGAATATGTACACTTCTGTACTCAAGCATATCCAGATGATTCATTTTCATCTTCCTCCATTCCAAAGTATCAGCATCAGAATTACAAAATGTATTCCCTTCACTAATATTTACCAGTTTCTCTGATTATACCCGAAATCATAAAATACAATTTTGTTAGAATCCCGTCATAACTTTGTCATGGATTTGTCACTTTATTTCATTTTTTTATAAACGGTAAGTATCATCGTGAGAAAACATATGCCCCCTCCGATAAAATTAGAAATCGGCTCGGCGAGAAATACTCCCTTTACACCCAGCCCCGCTATATGCGGTAAAAGAATTGTCAATGGAACTACTATAATCACCTTTCTGAAAATAGAAAAAAATACGGCACGTTTACTAAACCCAAGCCCGGTAAAAGTCGTCTGGCCTGAAATCTGAAGCGCCATCATAAAGAAACCAAAAAAGTATATGTGCATGCAGGAGACACCTGTCTCCACAACCGATGCATCGCTGCTGAACACGCCAAGAAAGAAACGGGGAAACAAAAAAATCAAAAGCCATGCCCCAAGCGTATACAAAATCAGAACTGCTGACGTAAAGGAAATGCTTTCCCTCACACGGTCATTCCGTCCCGCTCCATAATTAAATCCCATAACCGGCTGTGCGCCTGAGCCGATTCCCGAAATCGGCATCTGAACTACCTCCCTGACGGAATTGATAATTGTCATAACCCCTACATAAATATCTCCGCCATAGGTTTTCAAGCTGGCGTTGCATACCATCTGCACAATCGAATTTGTGACCGACATCGTAAAACCGGACACCCCCAGTCCCATGATGCGCAGTACCCGCTTTTTTGAGAGCCGTAACCGGTTCCGCTTCAACCGCACCACCGCCCGTTTCCCTAAGAGAAACCGAAGCGTCCATATCATCGCCATGCACTGGGATATTACAGTCGCAACTGCCGCTCCGCGTACACCCAGCCCAAACACAAAGATAAACAGCGGATCCAGCACAATATTGATTCCCGCACCAATCGCCACCGTAAACATACCCGTCCTGCCAAATCCCTGTGCATTGATAAAATTGTTCAGCCCGAGACTGAGCAGCACAAAAATATTCCCCCACAGATATATCGTCAGATACGCATCCGCATAGGGAAAGGTAGCGTCGCTGGCTCCCAGTAGATAGAGCACAGGCTCTTTTAACGGCAGACCAACTGCCGTCAGCAGAATACCAAACAGGATAAGCAGGACGAAGCAGTTTCCAAGAATATATTCCGCCTCTTTTTCATTCCCTTTTCCTCTCTCAATCGAAAAAAGGGGAGCTCCCCCCATACCAATCAGATTTGCAAAAGCAATTATCATTGTAATCACTGGAAGACATACTCCTACTCCCGTCAGGGCGAGGGAAGAGCCATTCTCAATTCCTCCGATTGTCTCCATATGCCCGATATAAATACGGTCTACTATATTATAAAGCACGTTAATTAGCTGTGCCAGTGTCATCGGCACAGCCAGCCTCACAATATTTCTCTTTATGCTCCCTTTTGCAAAATCCGTTACTTCCAATGTTTCTTATCCTTTCTTCCCTGCTCCCGGACAACATTTTTAATATACGAAAATGTTTCATCTTCTCCTTTATCCTTCAGCATAACAAGCAGTTCCTCCAACTGGGCGGAGGTCTCCGGGTGCATCCAGCGTTTGCTTCTCCCCTTTTCAAAATACTCAAGCGGCTTCGACTGCGTGTACTCTTTGCCATAATAAATTTTACTCGCCGCTACCCTGTCGCAAAACATTTCAATCAGATATCTGGTCGGCATCCGAATCGGCTCCTTGCAGCCTGACGCTGTATTATAGTCAACCCAATATTCAAAGTGGTGTTTATTCCTTCCCTGATGATGCAGCCACGCCCGAGAAAAACCAAAAAGTTCCCGCTCCTTAACATTCGGGCTTCGGTCCCCCATATAGCATTTCACGCTGGGTATGAACTCTGTCGGGCTGTACTTGGATAAATCGTGACGCAGCCCCTGCCAGAATATCCCTGCCTTATAACAATGACGGATAACAATGTGCCGGTGCTTCGTTATCGTCACAAAATGTTTCCATGCTTTCATTTTAATTCCCTCATTTCTTTTTC
>DEUM01000070.1 GCA_002362575.1 Lachnoclostridium sp. UBA3262
GGCAGATGCGAAGCATCCATACATGAAAGAAGGATGTCAAAAATAAATGTATTTGTTTTTCATCCTTCTTTCATGTATGTGCACCCTAGGTGCTGCCCGCAGTAATCGGTAACTGAGGTGGTGCATAAGGACCGGCGGGCGACAACGCTGCCAAAAGGCAGGTAAAAGCGACAATGCAGACAGTGAGTTTTGTGAAGGGCGGTGGAATGTTTTTCTAAACAAAGGGGACAATTTATTTTTCGCTGGGAGTGATGCCCTGGCAAGAAACAGTAAGATATCCGCCGCATAACCGCAAACGACCAGGCAATTGCCCTGTGCCATCATAGATTCGGATGGATACCGTCAGGCTAACGCTAATATGCTACGACAATCCCACCGCTTCCGGCATACATGCTGGAAATCCCCTTTGTCGGTAAAATAAGGATTTCCAAATCCGGATATTTTTCCTGAATCTTATTTTTCAAATCCAATGCCCTCTCGGGGCATCCGCACTGCGATATCACAAGGCGGTCTGGCATCCTGTTCCCACAGTCCTCCACAATCTGCCTCTTAAGGACAGACAATGCTTTCTTCATTCCTCTCGCCTGTCCGCTCTGCCCAATCGTTCCCTCCGGTGTCGCCTCGAGCACAGGAAGTATATGGAGAGCCTGTGCCACCTTTGCTTTCAGTCCGCTCAGTCGTCCGCTCTTTTCCAGCATTTTTAGATTTTCTAGAACAAACCTTGTTTTTATCTGTTTTCTATATTCTGTAATTTTCTGCCGGATTCCCAAAAAATCCAGCCTGCTCTCCTCCCACTCGATAATCTTCATCGTCAGAAGCGCCTGACCGGCTGATGCGGTCTTACTGTCCACGACGCATATTTGCGCCTTTGGATTTTCTTCCTTCAGCATATCTCTCGCCAAGCATGCACTGTTATAAGAGCCGGTCAGGGAAGACGAACCGGTAACGATATATATCCTTTCGGCAGCTTTATCATATCCTTCTATATATTGTGCGGGCGAGGGACAGGACGAATGGGGACAATTTACAGAATGTTCCAGTTTTTCCATAAATACTGAGATATCCAATGTCTCATCATCCGTTAACTCTTCCCCATCAATTTGGATTTTCAACGCAATGGGAACGATATTATCGCTCAGCTTCATTTTTTCAGAAAAATCACCGCAGCTATCTACCAGAATCTGGTAATCCATCCGACCAGCCTCCCTTTTAATCTTCTTCTATTGAGAGTTTCCAGTCTGAACGAAAATATTCATACTCGCAAATTTAAAAAAAGGGACCTCACTCAAAAGTGAAGTCCACATATTTTTCATTCAAATTATTCAGCAGTTGTCGAGATAATCTCTTTTTTATTGTAGCTTCCACAGTTCTTACACACTCTGTGAGGAACCATCAAAGCACCACACTTACTGCATTTTACTAAGGTAGGAGCAGTCATTTTCCAATTTGCTCTACGTTTGTCTCTCCTTGCCTTAGAAGATTTATTCTTAGGACAGATACTCATGTCGATTACACCTCCTCTGAAATACTCAAACACTTTTACAATTATATAGGCTGGCAGACAGATTGTCAACCACTTTTTTCATTTGTCTAGAAATCTACTTTAAAAGAGCAACGGTTTCCCTTGCGATTGCCAGCTCCTCATTCGTAGGAATCACAACCACGGTAACCTTTGAATCCAGAGTAGAAATTACCTTCTCCTCGCCACGGACCTGATTTGCTTCCTTGTCTAACGTAATTCCCATATATCCGAAGTAATCCATAATCTGCCCTCGGACGATAGTATTATTTTCACCGACTCCTGCCGTAAAGACAATCGCGTCTACACCGTTCATTGCTGCAATATATGAACCAATATATTTTGCCGTGCGGTAACTGAATACCTCCACTGCTAACTTTGCTTTCTCATTTCCTTCTTTCGATGCAGCGTCCAAATCACGGAAATCACTGGAAACTCCTCCAGACAGTCCATACACGCCCGACTGCTTATTCAGTATTACCATAACCTCCTCCAGCGACTTGTCCAGCCTGTGAGCCAGATACTCCACAATCGTCGGATCCATATCGCCACAGCGGGTTCCCATCACAAGTCCCTCCAATGGCGTCATTCCCATGCTTGTATCAACCACTTTACCATTTTTAACGGCAGAAATACTCGAACCGTTTCCAAGGTGGCAGACAATAATCTTAGAATTGTCCGGATCTAAATTTAATAATTCAATCGCCCGGCTTGATACAAAGCTGTGACTCGTCCCATGAAAACCATAGCGACGCACTTGATATTTTTCATAATACTCATACGGAAGCCCATACATATAAGCAACCGGCTCCATTGTCTGATGAAATGCCGTGTCAAATACACCAATGTTTGGTACGCCCGGCATAATCGCCTCGCAGGCACGCACGCCGATCAAGTTCGCCGGATTGTGAAGCGGCGCCAGCGGATTGCACTCCTCCACTGCCTTGATTACCTCGTCATCAATAATGACGGAGGAAGAAAATTTCTCCCCGCCATGAACAAGGCGATGTCCTGCCGCATCAATCTCTTTTAAGTCCTGAATCACGCCATACTTTTCATCTACAAGGGCATCTAACACCATACGGATTGCCACCTCATGGTCCGGCATAGCCTTATCCAACACTACCTTTTCTCCCCCTGCCGGAGTATGGTTCAGTCGCCCGTCAATTCCAATTCTCTCACAGAGTCCTACTGCCATTGCTTTTTCTGTCTCAGAATCAATAAGCTGATATTTTAAAGAAGAACTACCACAGTTAATTACTAATACTTTCATTGTTATCCTCCATTCCAAGATTTTTACCGCATATAATTATACGCCTGTTATAATTAAAATACAAGGATTTATTCTATTTCCCCCCTATTGCCGCATAAGATTTAAGAAAAGTAGTGAGGTTCTTTATGATACTCTGTGCCGTCCTCTTTTTGTGTATGCTTCTTTTCTTTCCGGAAATAGCTGTTGCCGGAAGCAAATATGGGGCTGCTCTCTGGCTCTCCCAGCTGCTTCCCACCCTCCTGCCGTTCTTCATCGCTATCCGGCTGTTTGATATGTGTCTGCCCCGCGTCGCAGAAAAACGCCTCTTTCTGCTGACAGGTCTTTTGTGCGGATATCCGGCGGGCGCCGCCCTCGTTATGAGCCAATACGAAAAAGGGCTTATATCTCAAAGACAGGCCTACTTTTTCCTCGGCTTTGTCAATAACCCAAGCCCTATGTTCATCCTTGTCTTTTGCGGCAATACCATACTGGGGCTCTCCTCCTCCCAGTCCTTTATCCTTTTTTTCATAGTTGTCTTCTCCTCCCTTCTTGGCAGTCTCCTCTTTTTTGGAATACAGACAATGACCAGTCGGCTGCGTCCGGACAAAAAAATGCTGGTTTCCCGACATTCGGAAGAACCACTCCCTGTCGCCACAAGCCTGCCAAAAACGGTGTCACACTCTTTTTCCGAGCAGCTCGACACAATTATCTTAGACAGCTTCGTTGTCCTCGTTAAAATTGGAGGCTATGTCATACTGTTCTCCATCTTTGGCCAGTTTATCAACCATCTTCTTCCACCTCATTCTGTTTTTTCCATTCTTTTATCCGGCTCTCTGGAAATCACAAGCGGCGTGTCCTATGTCAAAACAGCACTTTTGGGGGCTGAAATAAAAAAAGTCCTGACAATAGCGATACTTACCTTTGGCGGTCTTTCTGCCGCCGCCCAGACAGGCAGTATTCTTACAAAATCAGAACTTTCTATATTTCCTTATATAATAAACAAGGGGATTAACAGCCTGCTTGCTGTCCTTTTCTCCTTATTCCTGATTGGCATTTCTTAGAAAAGCATCCTCCGGCACTTCAAAAGCGTCCTCCTCTGCCCCTGCCATCTCACTGGCAGCCTGTGCCTCCTTCTTTTCCTTCTCCTCTTGCTCTTTTTCCGCTTTCTCTTTCTGTAACTTCTTTGCATACTTTTCCGGCTCAAGCTGTGACATCAGTTCTTCTTTATTGCTCCGCATGATCTGAATACTGTTTTTCAACGCGCTCGTCAGCATACGGTATTTATTGTCTGTCTCCCGCAGAGATTCCTCGACATGCGTCTGTGCCTCGTTGAGCAAATCGTTAGTATACATCAAGGAAGCCTTACGCATCTGCTCACTCTCCGCCTGCGCAGCATTAATAAGTCTCTGCGCCTCCTCTGTCGCCTGCTTCATAATCTCTTCTGCCCTCTGATAAGCCGTCTGTACAATCTCATTCTGGTCAAGTATCTGGGCAGTCTGCTGCTGTGCCTGAACAAGCATATCCTCTGCCCTCTGCTGGGCATCGTTAAGAATACCATCACGGTTTGTAATAATCTTCTGATAACGCTTGATTTCCTCCGGCGCACAAAGCCGCAGTTCATCCAGCAAATCATATAATTCGCCTCTGTCTACTACAACCTTGTTTGGATACAGCTTTGACGGCTTACAGTTCTCCACATAATTGTAAATGTCATCAATGGCCTGTTCAATTCTTGATGGATTCATTTTTCCCTCTTTTCTGCATTACAGTAACCTGTGGCTCATCGCACCCTCAGGAACAAATGCTGGTTTGTCTTATATTCTTTTATCTTAATTATTTCATATTTATTTTCATCCACATAATCAGGCTTTGTATCCAGTGAAGACTCTAAAATAACAAGCGTACCGGATGTAACAATACCGGAGTCGGACAGTAACTTCAGTATCTTCGGTTCAAATTCCTTTTTATACGGCGGATCCGCATAAATAATATCAAAAACCTGTCCCATTTTTTCCAGCTTGGAAATACCATATGTCACTTCCACTGGCAGTACGACCGCACTGTCGCTGAGTCTGGTCTTAGTCAGATTCGCCTTAATACAGCTAAGAGCCTCCCGCCCAAATTCTACAAAAACAGCCTGCTCTGCCCCACGGCTGAGCGCCTCTATCCCGATTCCACCACTGCCACTGAATAAATCTAAAAAGCGGCTGCCCGGAACATCATTCTGAATGATATTAAACAGTGTTTCTTTAATCCGGTCCGTCGTTGGCCTGGTATCTTTTCCGGTGGGTGTGACAAGCGGTATCCGCCTTGCCTTCCCCGCAATCACTCTCATGTTCAACCCGCCTTTTAATAAACTAATAATTTTTAGCACCAACATCATTGTATATGATATGGCACTATTTTTCAAGGACTTCTTTTCTGTCACAGTGTAACCTGTCCAAGATAGCTGCGTATCCGTTCCTTCAGCCTCTCATTCTTTTTATACAATAACGCAATTTCATTCTCCGTAAATTGTTCTGCCTCCTCCCCCGCTCTCTTTAAAATCGCTGCATCCTCAAAAATATCAGCAAGCTGGAATACCTGTTCCCCACTCTGCCGTATGCCAAATAAATCTCCCTGTCCGCGAATTTTTAAATCCTCCCTCGCTATATAAAAACCGTCGTTTGAGCCGGCAAGTACAGACAACCGCTCTCTGCTCTCCTTCGTCTCATGTCCGGTCATCAGAATACAATAGGACTGTTCCTGTCCCCTTCCAACTCTGCCGCGAAGCTGATGCAGCTGGGCAAGCCCGAAACGCTCTGCATTTTCAATCATCATGACCGTCGCATTCGGCACATCAATTCCCACTTCAATAACGGTTGTAGATACAAGTATATCTGTTTCGCCATGCGAAAACCGCTCCATAATTTCTTCCTTCTCCTGCGGTCTCATTTTCCCGTGCAGGCTGTCAATCCGCACGGACGCAGGAAAAATCCCCCTCAGTTCTTCTGTATAAATCACTACGTTTTCCAGCTCGGATTCTTCGCCTTCCTCCACCATCGGACAAATAATATAAACCTGTCTCCCCATGTCTATCTGCTGTTTCATAAATTTATATGCATTGGGACGATAATCCGTATTGACGACACAATTTTTAATTGGCGGACGGTTCGCCGGACGCTCATCAATAACGGACAAATCCATATCCCCATACAAAATAAGCGCCAGTGTTCTTGGAATCGGCGTGGCACTCATTGCCAGTACATGAGGTTCCTTTCCCTTTTTAAACAAGGTTTCCCTCTGCTTTACCCCGAACCGATGCTGCTCATCCGTAATGACCAGCGCAAGGTTCGAAAACTCCACCTTGTCCTGAATCATCGCATGGGTACCAACAATGATATCCCACTCGCCCGAGGCAGTCTTTTCCTGCCCTTCCCTTTTCTGTTTTGCCGTCAGCGAACCCGTCAGCAGTCCAATCCTCACGCCCCTCTCTGCCAGCATATCACACAGACTCCGATAATGCTGTCTGGCTAGGACTTCGGTCGGAACCATGAATGCCCCCTGCCCGCCATTTAATACAATCTGATACAAGGCAAGTACGGCAACGATTGTCTTTCCCGAACCAACATCTCCCTGAACCAACCGGTTCATCACAAAACCGCCTGTCATATCCTCCATAATTTCCCGATACACTTTTGTCTGCGCCCCTGTCAGCGAATAGGGCAGCTTTTCCATAAACTCCGACACCTCTCTTTTATCCTCTATCACATAGGTACTCGGAACAGCGCCATTTTTCTTTATGTACGTCAATGCCAGCGCATACAAAAATAATTCATCAAAAACGAGACGTGTTCTTCCCTCCCTCATTTCCTTTTTATCTGCCGGAAAATGAAGCTGACGCAACGCCTTCTTGTATTCGACAAGCTTCTGGCGCCTGCGGATTTCCGGGGGCAGAAACTCCCGTAGATTTTCTGTTTCCTTCAAGCACCTCTCCAGCGCCTTTGTAATGGCATGATTCGTTATCCCCGCTGTCAAAGGGTAGATGGGACGGAGTTTTCCAACCTGACGGTAAAACTCCTCCTTCGTATACATCTTCGGCTGCTCCAATACAAGTCTGCCATTTTTTTTCGCAATCTTGCCACGTAAAATATAACGTGTACCCATTTTTAACTGGTTTCTCAAAAAAGGCATATTGAACCATGTCACTAAAATGCAGCCTGTCTCATCCTGTAACGTAATCGTCAGTATTTTCAGTCTTCCTGCTGTCTTCATCTGCGGTCTGGCAAGAAGTGAGCCTTCCACTGCCACCAGCTCACCCTCCGTTAAACTTTCTATCGGACGTATCGGCTTAAATTCGTCATAATCTCTTGGGTAGTGCTCCAGCAAATCTCCTACCGTATAAATATTCATCCTGTTCAGACACTGTTCTGCTTTTTCGCCAATGCCCTTTACCGTCCTGACGGAATCTGTTATCTGCATATAATCCCTCCGGAATTCCGTAAAATCTCCCCATATTGAAGAAAGAGAATACACGCACGGATGTAAATCCATCGTCTATCCTCTTTGTCCGAAACACATCTTAACACCTTCCTTAACCCGGAATGGTGCAAATATGGACCTGGCGGGAATCGAACCCGCGTCCAAACCGGAATCCCACGTTCTTCTACTATCATAGTCAGTTGTTCTGCTTTCCAAAAGGAAAGCCATTCCCTCATCACGGAGGGAACTGACACCCTCCGAAACTCAGTAGCTTCATCGTTTCTCTTAACCGCGCAAAGCTTAACGGTTAAGGTTCCCTGCAAAGGATGATACTGAACTTAAGCTGCAGGACACTTAAGAACAGCAGCGCCAAAAGAACTAAAGTTCTTAGGCAGCGTAAGCTAATTTACTATTATCAGCGTTTATTTTTAAATCTGCGTTTTTACGTGGTCACAGTCCACGGATAGCTTCACCGTCTTCAGCCGGCCTGTCGAAACCAGTACAAGCCCGTACTGTTTTACTACTTCTGTCTTGATAATAGCAAAATGTTTTTGTTGTGTCAAGTAATTAAATGCTTGAGTTTCCCAATCTTGCACAAATCGCTCCCGTGCCAATGCCTGATAAAAGCGTTTCGTTTTCAATACATTCAAATGGGACAGTGTATCCATTCAGTCTTGGTATCCATAACTATTTTTTTACTACAGGTATCCATACTTCATATTGTGCATTTTGCGGATCTGGATTTAGGTAAACCTCGACATCGGGAGCATTACCATATTCGTATCCCGATGTCGGCAGCCATTCTGTTACGATACGTCGTTCTAATTCTTGAATAGACTGATTCGTACCCTCTCCAGAAAATATTGCCCATGTAGCCGCTGGCACAATGTATTCTTCAAGGTCATCCTTTGCTTGTGAAGTTGATACCGCAATATAATACTTCCATGGTTCCGAATCATTACAGGTGCTGATGCCAAGCACTCCCATAGGCGGCGTATTCATCATACCGATTAATCTCTGCAATGTTCCGTTCATAGAGATTTCCTGCCACTTTGGAGGTATGACTGTAAAATTTTTTTCAATATCCTTATGAAGCGGTACAGATACGCCTACAATACGGAATGCATCTTTTGTTTCAATTCGATAATTCATTTCTTCCACTCCTTTGACTGTAATTTTAAATAAGATAGGTGGGAAGGATTTTACGGATACCCCCTCATTTTTAACAGCAGATGGGGCGATTCCGTGAACAGACTGAAATGCTCTATTAAATGCAGTAGGGGAATTATATCCATATTTTCCTGCCACATCAATGATTTTCATGCTTTTACCCTGTAAGTCTACAGCGGCAAGTGACATTTCCCTCCTACGGATATATTCAGATAAAGAAATCCCTGCCATATAGGTAAACATTCTCTGAAAATGATAAGAAGAACAACAGGCAATCTGCCCAAGCTGTTCGTAATCCATTTCATCTGTCAAATGTTCCTCGATATAACCAATTGCATCATTTAATCTTTCAATCCATTCCATAACAAAAATCCTCCTGCCAGTATTTAGTATATATTACGATTCCGTTTTTTTCCTCTCAATCTCTGCACAAAAAAGAGAGATTACATTTTCTGAGTTCTCCACGGTCTGTTTTTCCCAAGCCACCCCTGTTCTGCCCAATACTTTCCGTCAAGGTATTCAGAGTCTGATTTATGTATAGATTTCTGCATCATACGGCAGATAAAAAACTTGAATTTCGTAATCAAATTTGTGTGTGCAGGTTTAGTATAATCTATATGCGCAAATTTACAGGATAGTTTTTGAACCCTTCCCGTAAGCTCGGCTTGTTTCTTTTGGGAAAGGTTTTCCCAAACAATATCGCCCATTAAAGCACCAGTAAATATCCCAATTTTAGAAATTCCCCACCAAGATAAACTATGCTTAATATCTTTCGCCGCAGATTTTGCTCCGCTGCCTAAACATTGCGTTATGATGACTGCACGCTTTCCAAACATTTCAAGAGCAGGGCGGTGTGGCATCCAATGATAAGCAAAATGGTCAAAAAATGCTTTCATTGCTCCCGTAGCGTGAAACACATAGACAGGGGATGTCATTACAATCAAGTCTGCTTCCAAAAGTGATTTATCAATTCTCTCAATATATTCTGCGTCTTTGCAAGTACTTTCACCCTTTAATGTACAACTCAAGCAACCCATGCAGAAGCTCGGACAATCCTTGGGGAAAAAATATTCTGTAATATTCGCTTTATCCCTAAACGCTGCTAAAAATATCTCTTTCAAGCGGTAGGTAACACCTTGCTTTTCTGTTCCGTTTATAACTGTAATATTCACTCTTTATACCTCCTCGTATAATCTGAAAATGCTCAACTAACGCCATTGCCTCTGCCCCCAAAGCGGAGCACTAAAAGCAAATCGTGGTTCTACCTCAAGCTTCTGTGACATTTGATGCCCGCCGTTTCGCACCGCTGCGTGGCATCGGAAGCGGGAGCGTGTCACAGAAATTGAGGTAGAAGCCACGATATATATAACAAACCTACAGATTCTTAATCTTAAACTCTCGCTCCGCCGACCTTCGCTGGTCTCTCTTTGCGATATCCTGCCGTTTGTCATATAACTTTTTACCCTTTGCCAGCGCAATCTCCACCTTAATATAACTTCCCTTAAAATAGACACTGAGCGGAACAAGCGTATAACCCTTCTGCTCCATCTTGCCAATCAGCTTTTTTATTTCATATTTGTGCAGTAAAAGCTTTCTGACGCGCAGGGGATCTTTATTAAAAATATTTCCCTTTTCGTACGGACTGACATGCATGCCGTAAATCTGGACTTCTCCGTTTTTATCAACGCGGATAAAAGCCTCCTTAATACTGCAATGCCCCTGCCGGATTGACTTTACCTCCGTCCCGACCAACTCAATGCCAGCCTCATACTTCTCCTCAATAAAGTAATCATGCCAAGCCTTTTTGTTATTGGCTATCAGTTTTCTTGTCTCCTTGCCCATAATCCTATCCTCACTCTCTGCTGCTCATTATACTTTCTACTCATCAATAAGCATTGCAAAATCAATCGTTCCCATTCCCTTATCTGCTCCAATCACTTCAACCTTAACCTTCTGCCCCATACGGAACTCCCGTCCGCTGTAGTGTCCCTGAACAAGATATTTCTCCTCCTCAAAATGGTACTGGTCATCACTCATGTCTGCAAGGCGCACCATGCCCTCCACCGTATTTGGCAGTTCCACATAAATGCCCCATGAAGTAACACCGCTTATTACCCCTTCGAACACCTCTCCGATATGGTCCTGCATATACTCCGCTTTTTTCATCTTGTCAACTTCTCTCTCCGCCTCGTCTGCACGCCTCTCCCTTGAGCTGGATTCCATCGCGATCTCCGGCAGGATTTCCTCATAATGCGCATAGCGCTTTCCTTGTATACCGTGCCGGATATTCTCCTTGATGATGCGGTGAATCTGTAAATCCGGATAACGCCGGATTGGCGAGGTAAAATGACAATAATACTGTGTCGCAAGCCCAAAATGCCCCTCGTTTACCACGGAATATTTTGCACGTTTCATCGCACGGAGTGTCAGACGGCTCAAAAAAGCCTCCTCCTCCGTCCCTTCTATCTGTTCAATCAGCTTCTGTATCTCCCTCGGATGCACTTCCTCCCTGCCAATCTTCATATGATAGCCAAAGCCTGCCGTCATTCCTGCCAGCTCCTGTATTTTTTCCAAATCCGGATATTCATGAATCCGGTACACAAACGGAATCTCCAACCAGAAATATTCCTCCGCTACCGCTTTGTTCGCCGCCAGCATAAACTCCTCAATGATTTTTGTGGCAACATTCCTGTCGTAAGGCATAATATCAATCGGATGTCCTTCCTTATCCAGCTTAATCTTACATTCAGGAAAATCAAAATCAATGGAGCCCTGCTTTTTGCGGTTCTTCCTCAGAATAGCCGCCAGTTCCTTCATCGTCTCAAACATTGGAACCAGTTTTTTGTATCGCTCGCAGGTTTCCGGTTTATGATAGGTCAGAATATCGTTGACATCCGAATAATTCATCCTCTCCGTAACATTCAGCAGAGATTCCACAATCCTGTGGCTGATTACCCTGCCCTTTTCATCAATTTTCATAATACAGCTCAGCGCCAGCCGGTCTTCCCCCGCATTGAGAGAACAGATGCCATTTGACAGCTTATGTGGAAGCATTGGAATCACCCGGTCAACAAGATATACACTCGTCCCCCTGCGTACTGCCTCCTTGTCGAGCGGGGAATTTTCTGTCACATAATGCGAGACATCCGCAATATGGACGCCAAGCTCATAGGTCCCATCTTCGTCCTTTGTTATTGTAATCGCATCATCCAAATCTTTGGCGTCTTCCCCGTCAATCGTAACCGTATCCACACCGCGCAAATCCATCCTTCCGGCAAATTCTGCCGATTCGACATAAGAAGGTATCTCCGACACCTGGCGCATAACATCCTCCGGGAACTCCTCCGGCAGCCCCAGCCCCTTGATGATAGACAGAATATCGACGCCCGGATCGTTGATGTGCCCCAAAATCTGTATTACCTGTCCCTCCGGGCTTCTCTCCTCATCTCCATAATCCAGTATCTCTACAACGACTTTATGTCCCTCAGCGGCATCCATTGTCTTTCCCTTCGGAATATAAAAATCCTTCGTGAATTTTTCATTGTCTGGAATGACAAAAGTAACCTTGTTGTTTCTTGTAAATGTACCTACTATCCTGTGTACGCCTCTCTCCACTATGCGAAGGATAACGCCCTCTCTGCGCCTTCCGGCACTTTCCTCAGGTCTTGTCAGGCGAACCTGCACAATATCGCCATGAAAGGCATTTTTGCACCCTTCCTCCGGAATGAAAATATCTCTGTCCTCTCCTACCCGGACAAATCCGAACCCACGCTGGGTTGCCATAAATTCTCCCGTCAGAACGTCTTCCTTTGGAAGCTGTATCCTTCCTCTCTCGTCTATTACGATTTTCCCCTTTACGATAAGGGAATCCAGTATCTCATGAAATTCCTCCTTATCCTTTTTCGGAACACAAAACAGACCTGCCAGCTCCTTTCTTTTCATAGGATGATAGGATGGGCCTGTCACCAGCTCAAGTATTTTGTCCTCCCTCTCTCTTTTTCTGTCATAGAAATGTTCTTCCTGCATTTTTCCCTCCAATTACAACAAAACAGACACTCCTCATTGTTAGTAAGAAGTGTCCGGTAAAATCAAGTTATATGTTCATCATCAACCTTAGCCTGACGATATCAACCTAACCAGTTCGTACAAAGAACAACAGAAAGAACAACAAATAAAATTGCCAGAACTCTTGTAATCTTAACTAACATTCCTTCTGAGGAACGTCCCTTGTTCTTCGTCCAATAAGAATCAGCTGCGCCGCTCATGGCGCCAAGCCCCGAAGTCTTTCCTTCCTGCATCAATACCACAATAACAAGTGAAATACAAATAATGATATATGCGATTGTAACAATTGTCTTTAATACGGTAGTTGTCATACTACTTAGCCCTCCTGTTTTTTATTCTGAATGAAAGTCGGAATTTTTATTCCTTCCATCCCTTGTTTTTCGTTTGTCGCAGGTCTTGCCGCACTGCGGTGTGAAATCACAGGCATATCCTCCTCCATTGACGGGCTGTTCCCGCCAATCGGATTTGCCGCCTGCACACTGGAGACCGGACTTTTTTTCTGGCTGTTAAAGCCGTCTAAAAAGCTTAATCCACTTTTCTGTGAGGTAGCTGCCGCATTGCTATTCAAAAAACTTGGTTTACCCGCTCCAAAAGAAGAAGTAAAGCCACCTGACATGCCTGCCTTCCTGTCGCCTTCCAAGCCGGTTGCAATGACCGTAATCGTAACAGAATCAGAACTCGATTCATCATACATCGCACCGAAGATAATGGTTGCTTCCTCTCCTGCCAGCTCCTGAACATAAGAAGCCGCCTCGTTTGCCTCAATCAGGCTGACCTCACCGGATACATTTATGATAACATGAGTAGCGCCGTCAATCGTCGTTTCCAGAAGCGGACTGGTAATCGCCTGTTTCACAGCCTCTACGCACTTGTCATCTCCCTTTCCAACACCAATACCAATATGGGCAATACCCTTATCCTTCATGACTGTAACAACATCAGCAAAATCAAGGTTAATAAGCGCCGGTGTATTGATTAAGTCGGTAATACCCTGAACACCCTGCTGCAATACCTCGTCTGCCTTGCGCAGTGCTTCCGGCATCGTCGTTCTTCTATCGCAAATTGCAAGAAGTTTATCATTTGGAATAACAATCAGAGTATCTACACAATCTTTCAGCTTGTCTATACCGCCAATCGCATTTTTCATGCGGTTTTTTCCTTCAAAACTAAACGGCTTCGTCACAATACCAACTGTCAGCTTGCCCATATCTTTCGCAATCTGGGCTACAACTGGCGCAGCTCCGGTTCCGGTTCCGCCACCCATGCCGCAGGTAACAAACACCATATCTGCATCCTTTACCGCCTCTGCCAGTTCTTCCCGGCTTTCCTCTGCCGCCTTCTCACCAATTTCAGGCTTAGCACCTGCTCCTAATCCCTTTGTCAGCTTTTCGCCAATCTGCATACATACTGGTGCTTTACAACGCTGCAATACCTGTTTATCGGTGTTGACACAAATAAATTCAACACCTTTTATCCCCTCATCTATCATCCGATTGACAGCATTGTTTCCGGCTCCCCCTACACCAACTACAAGTAAGTTAGCAGCCGCATTTTCTGCCTCACTGGTCATAATTTCTAACACTACAGTTCCTCCTTCTATGATAAATAGAAATCATTATACATAGTCACATATATTATATAATACTTTTTTTTCCATAAATAATCAAGTATAAATTTACATTTTACCCAACTATTTTACTTTTGATTCCCCTGTGGTCTTTGCAGGATGACTGTTCCTTTTACCATATAGTCCGCTAAATCAATCTCTCCCGCCATCTTTTTCTGTAAAGCCTGTTTCAGCACACTGGACAAAGCAGACATCTGCTCATCATAGTTCTCCCTCTTTCCAAGATTTACCTTTATGTTGCCACTGTAAAGAAATGCTTCGTTTTTTTCGTTGAACTGAACCTTGTCCCACGTAATCCCATAATGCTGGAACAAATTTGCCAGATTCAGAATCTGGCTCAGCAATTCATCGTCCTCCATCTGAACTTTGGAATACAGGGTAAAGGTAGTCAGATTTTTTGTCTCAAACAGGGGAATCCCCTTTATTGGTTTTTCTGTACTCTGAAGCACCATACCGTCCTTATCAAAATAAATGTATTGGTTCGTATAGGCAATTCCTGCGACAATTGTTTTTTCATACAGTTTGATATGTACCTCATTCATCGATGGGTAAGTGACCTCATATTCCCTGACAAACGCGAGCTCCGGCGTCAGGGAAAGCTTGTCCAGCAGCCAGAAACTCAAAACATTGCGCTCCAGTATATTGGACTGGAACATCTCTGCCATTTCCGTTTCTTTGTAAAAGGTATTTCCCTCTACCGTTACCTTTTTTACCCGGAAAAGAAAGGCGCAGAATAAGATAATGAGAATCACTCCCGCCAGAATCAGCCATTTTCTGTTCTTTCTCAATTTTCCTTCCATTCAGATTCCTTCTTCCTTTTGTTTTCCCTTGTATTCTGCATCCAGTCCGAGCGCCCTCATCTGCCCTACAATATCCTCATACCCCCGGTGGATAAAATGTTCATTCGTTACACAGGTGACTCCATCTGCCATTCCTGCCGCAATTAATAGGCCGGCGCCGCTTCGGAGGTCATCTGCCTCAACAATGGCGCCATGCAGGCGGGTAACTCCGGTTATACTGGCGCGGTTGCTTACATAATCAATGTTAGCTCCCATTTTCCTCAACTGCCGTATCATACGGAACCGGTTTTCAAACACGCCCTCCTCAATCATACTGACGCCCCCGCTTTTGCAGAGTACTGCCATAAGAAGCGACTGTCCATCTGTCGGAAAACCGGGATAAGGCTCGGTGCGCAGATAATAGACTGGCTCCGGCCTTTTATCCTGAATCACACGAATTCCGCTTTCCTCTCTATCAATCCGACAGCCCAGACGGGACAAGATTTTATACTCTATCTTTGAAAAGGAACGTTCTGTCTCAAAAAAAGCCTTTCCGCCACATCCCGCAACCATCATCGCATAGGTAAGAAGGGCAATCCGGTCGCTTCCCAGCAGCCATTTTACGGCATGCAGCTTCGATACCCCCCGAATCCGAATCCATTCTGTACCTGCTCCTTCTATCACGGCTCCCATCGCCGTTAAAAAGGAACAGAGTTCAACAATTTCCGGCTCGCGGGCCGCATTTTCTATCTCTGTTGTACCCTCTGCAAGGACTGCCGCCAAAATAATGTTTTCTGTTGCCCCTACACTGGGAAAGGAAAGCCTGATATTTGCCCCCCGCAGATGCCCCTGGACTTCACAACAGATATAAGTCTCCTTCTCTGTAATCTGCACTCCCATCTGCCGGAACGATTTCAAATGATAGTCAATCGGTCGGCTGCCAATCGAACATCCTCCCGGATAGTCAATCGTTATCTTTCCAAAACGCGCCAGCATACTTCCTGACAATAGGACAGAGGCTCTTATTTCGTGTGCTTTTTCTTCCTCAATCGCAGTGTTCTGGATTCCTGCGGGATTGATTGTCAGGCAGTGATTTCTGTATTCGGCTTCTCCCCCTGCACCGCGTATTACTTCAGCCATTGCGTGTACATCGGAAATATCCGGGCAGTTTTCGATTACCGTTATTCCATCACATAAAATAGCAGCCGCCATAATTGGCAGCACCGCATTTTTAGAGCCCTGTATTTTCAGGCTCCCTTCTACTCTGTTCCCTCCGCAGACCTCGATTGACATTCTCTCACCATACAATATATTCTCATTCATATTGTATGAAAGAAATCTTTTTAGGTGCTTTTACATTTTGAAGAAATCCCCAGCACAAGTCCCATCTCCGCCATCAAAATCATGATAGAAGTTCCACCATAACTGATAAACGGAAGCGGAATACCGGTTGACGGCATGGAATTTGTTACAACGGCAATGTTGATTACTACTTGCGCCGCTATATGTATCAATACTCCTGTACAAATCAGCGCCGAAAACAAATCCGGAGAATTCATCGCCGTGTTCAAAACACGCCAGAGCAGCAGAATAAACATAATGATAACAATACCTGCCCCCACCATACCGAGCTCCTCGCAAATAATGGAAAAAATCATATCGTTATGAGATTCCGGGATAAAACCGAGTTTCTGCATACTCTCTCCAAGTCCGCTTCCAAAAATACCGCCGGAAGCAATGGCATATAATCCCTGCAAAACCTGATATCCTCTCGGATTGCTTTCCACATTCAGCCATATATCAAAACGGTCTGAGCGGAAGCCTGCTCCAAAAATAACATAGAGAGCAACCGCCGCCACGCCGACTATGCCAAGAAGTATGTATAACCGTTTTTTCTTTGCCGCCACAAAGCACATACCAAAGGTAATAACAAAGACGACAATCGCCGTACTTAAGTTTTCCATTGCCACAAGGACAATCAGCAGCCCGACCGGAATAAAAACGCGGGCAATTCCGGCAAGCCGGCTCATATCTGCCGGACGTTTCTGTATAAAATAGGCCGCTATCAGAATTACGACAATCTTTGTCAGCTCAGAGGGCTGTATGGATAAAGGTCCGAAATAAAGCCATCTCTTTGCGCCGTTTACCTCTGCCCCGATAAACAGAACCAGAGTCTGCAGCGCCACCGCCAGCCAGTACAAGGCACTGATAAAACGGATTCGAATCAGCGGAAGCTGCTTGAGATATAATTTGTAATGGAACCGGCTTACTAAAAACATGGCAGCAATTCCAGCCACTACACCGATTGCCTGCTTTTTCAGAAAATAAGCGGAATCTCCGTATTTTACCTGTGAGGTATACGAACTTGAGCTATAAATCATCAGCATACCAAAACCAACGAGACAGAGCGTAATCAACAGCAAGCTGTAGTCAAATGAGCTTTGTACACGATTTTTTGTTTTGTCATTTCCGGTTTCCACAAGCCTTCCTCCCAACCATCATAAACTACGGACATAGTCTTTAAACATAGTCCCCCTCTGTTCATAGGAATCAAACATATCCCAGCTTGCACACGCCGGGGAAAGAAGAACGGCATCTCCCTCCACCGCAGTCTGTGCCGCCTTTTTTACTGCTTCTTCCAGATTATCCACAAATTCATAATCCGAAAATCCCTGCCGCTTTGCTGCCTCTGCAATCTTTTCTTTCGTCTCCCCCAGCAGAAAAAGCTTTTTTACCTTCCCGTCAAAGGCACGAATCCATTCATCAAACTCACCGCCCTTGTCATAACCGCCGCCAATCAGTACCGTAGGACGGTCCATAGAAGAAATCCCCTTGATTGCCGCATCCGGATTCGTTCCCTTCGAGTCATTGTAATAGTCTACGCCGCATACCGTCTTCACAAATTCAACCCTATGTTCAACCGCCTGAAATTCTTTCACTACATGGATAATCTGCTCCATCGGCACACCGAGCTCTCTAGTCATGAGAATGGCCGCCATAATATTTTCACAGTTATGGTCGCCCGGCAGATGACATTCCTTCATGTTCATCAGGACTTCTCCGGTCTCTCCGTCGACAATATTGTGCATGTCATCCTGATACAGTCCATCTGTCAGCTTCTGTTTACTGCTGAAAAATTTTACAAGGCAGGAAAGCTCCCCCGCACGGTTTCTCAGCACTTCATCTTCGTAATTTAATATACACAGATCTTCTTTTGTCTGATTTTTTGCAATCGCAAACTTTGTATCGATATAACATTCCATTGTCTTGTGACGGTTCAGATGGTCCGGCGTGATATTCAATATCGCACTGACCTTCGGACGGAAGGTATCTATTGTCTCTAACTGAAAACTGCTGATTTCTGCCACCGTAAAGGAGTTTTCTGTGCTTTTTAAGACTTCCTTCGTATACGGATTTCCAATATTCCCAACGACAAAGGTCTGTTCGTTATATGCTTTCATGATTTCCCCGACAAGGGTTGTCGTCGTCGTCTTTCCATTGGTTCCCGTGATACCTGCTACCGTCCCTTTTTCCATCATAAATGCGAGCTCGATTTCCCCGATAATCGGGACATTCTTTTCTCTGAGAAAATGTGCAGGAGGAATATCCAGCGGTACACCCGGACTGAACACTGCACAGTCAAGCCCGGCAAACACCTCCTCCGGAAAATCCCCCAGATACACCGGGGCGTCATAGGCGCTCACGTCCAAATCCTCTTTTCCGTCATACAGGCACACCCGCGCGCCCATTTTTTTTAACAGCTCATAAGCAGCAAGACCGCTTTTTCCAAGTCCCACGACAACTGCTTTTTTCTCTCTCAATGTCATTGTCATCCACTCTTTCTTCCATACATAGATTCCGTTTATATTATAGCGCCATCATACCAACTAAGCACAATAATGCTGTAATTACACTGAATGCGGCAACCACCTGCGTCTCTGAATATCCGCACAATTCAAAATGATGATGAATCGGCGCCATCTTAAAAATTCGTTTTCCGTGAGTCAGTTTGAAATATCCAACCTGCATCATGACGGAGATAACCTCCACCAGATAAATCAGCCCGACTATCACAATGAATAACGGCATATGAAGCATAAGAGCAATCGAGGATACAAAACCGCCAAGCGCCAGCGAGCCGGTATCTCCCATAAAAACCCTTGCCGGATATGTGTTAAACAGCAAAAATCCCAAAAGACTTCCCACCACTGCCCCGGTAATCGGAGTCAGGGAAGCATGGAGCACATATGCTGCAATCGTAAAGAAGGTCGCTACAATCGCCGTTACACCGGAGGCTAATCCATCCAACCCATCGGTAAAATTCACACCGTTTACCGTGCCGAGAACAACGATAAATACAAAAATGATGTACAGCCATGACGGCATGGTAAAACTGTTGCCGCCCGCAAAAGGAATCAGTATCGTAGGCTCCATATCCGCCACATTGAAGTAGTAATAGATGAAGACTGCAGTAACAATAAACTGAAGTGCCATCTTCTGCAGAGGCGTCAGCCCCAGCGAACGCTTCATGACAACCTTTATATAATCATCCAGAAAACCTATCAGTCCAAATCCCAGCGTCATAAAAAGGACAGGGATAATGTCTTTGTATCTCCCCACATAAATCAAGGATGTAATCAATATGCTGGCAAGAATGACAAGTCCCCCCATTGTCGGCGTACCATTCTTTTTCAGATGCGACTCCGGACCATCCTCTCTTTCCGTCTGACCAAATTTCAATTTTCTCAAAAATGGGATGATAACCGGACAAAGCACTACGCTTATCAAAAAAGCTATAATAACCGGCATCAATACACTTAGATTCAACTCCATATCCTGCACCTCTCTTATCTTACTCCGTACGTCAACGCACTAGTTTATTTTATACCATTACGGGCTTTACCGCAAGCACTAATCTCATGCGGACAAGGCAATTACTTAATCATTTGCATTTTCAGGGGAATCGGGTATTTAACGGTTTCCTGCCCGGGATATCACTCCCAGCGAAAAATAGATTGTTTCCTCTGTTTACAAAAGGCTCTCGCCGCCCTTCGCCAAACTCGATGTCCGCTGTCATTTTTTCCTGCCTTTTGGCAGTGTCGCCGCCCGCCGGTCCTTATGCACCACCTTAGTTACTGATTTCTGCGGACATCTCAGACAGTGCTCGGGCGGCGTATTTGTAAGCAGAGGAAACCATATTTTTCGGGAGTGATATAATGACAGGAAACCGTTGAATACCCGACACCCTTTATTTTTTAGTAAGGTAAGGAAGCACATTCGTATACAAGGTAGAAATCGCCGGAGCCGCTATCGTTCCCCCATAATAGAGTCCCTGCGGCTCGTCGATGCGGACAAGTGCAATTACCTGAGGATTTTCAACGGGCGCAAAGCCAATCGTGGACGCAATGTATTTTCCATTGCCGCGCGGAAGCTTCTGGCTGGTACCTGTTTTTGCTCCTACCGTAAAGCCCTCTACCGCAGCGTTTTTCCCTGTCCCCTCCGATACGACCTTGCCGAGCGCCTCCCTGACAAGGTCGGATGTTTTCTTAGATACAATCTGGTCGCCGCCCGGATAAACAAATTTTTTTATTTTACTGCCCTCCGCTCCCACTGCACTGACTCCAAAATGCGGGGTAATGCTCTTTCCCCCGTTTATCATGGAAGCCGCACAGGTCAGAAGGCGAATCGGAGACATCTGGAAGGACTGCCCAAAGGACATGGTGGCAAGCTCCACCGCCCCCACATTTTTCTCCTTGTGCATAATCGTCTTTGCCTCTCCCGGCACATCAATTCCCGTTTTCTGAAGGGCGCCAAATGCCGTGATTTCTTTAAAAAAGTCCTTCACACCGACTCTGGCACCAACCTCAATAAACACCGGATTACAGGAATTCATTATCCCCTGTAAAAAGGTTTCACTTCCATGTCCCGTTGTCTTATGGCAACGGATTCTTCTATCTTCAACCATTTTATATCCCGGACACTGAAAGCGGTCCGACATCTTCACAACACCCTTTTCCAGTGCCGCTGCCGTCGTCAGAATTTTAAAGGTAGAACCCGGCTCATACGTGTCCGACACACAGCCATTCCTCCACATCGCATTGAGCCTTTTATTCTTTTCCTTCTCTGACAGCTCTCCTTCCGACTCTGGAAGGGTATAGGGATCATTTAAGTTAAATTCCGGGACTCCTGCCATGGCATATATCTCGCCATTATTCGGATTCATCACGATGATTTCAACACTCTTTGCTTTCTTTTTTTTGAGGAGCGTATGTGCCACCTGATCTGCGTACTCCATAATAGTCAGATCCAGACTGGTGTTTAAAGTCCAGCCTGCTATCGGTTCAATACGGTCCTCTGCTCCATTTTCAATTTCGGTTCCGTGGGCTGTTGTCATCGTAAGAATCGAACCATCTGTCCCTTTCAAATATTTCTCATAGGTAACTTCGAGACCGATAATCCCCTGATTATCGCTTCCAGTAAATCCAAGCACCTTGGAAGCCAGTGAATCATACTGGTATTCCCGTTTATAATCTTCATCGACGGTCACTCCCGCCAACTTATAATTCCGTATTTTATCTGAAGTCTCCTTATCAACATTTGATTTGACTTTCTCACGGGAAGAAACCTTTTCCACTTTTTTTCGGATGGCCTCCTCTGACATATCCAGTTCTTTGGATAATATTGAAATTATTTTCTCCGGTTCTTTTATCTGGCTATGGATAACCGATATCGTTGAAACGGAACGGTTCCCCGCCAGAAGTTTGCCGTTCCTGTCTAAAATCTTTCCCCTTTCTGCCTTTATCTTCCGCTCCCTCTCATGCAGTTCCTTTGCCTGCACGCCGTAATAGTCGGTGCAAAATACCATCAGATATCCCAGTCTGGTAAACATGCACACCAACATTAGGGCAAAAACAAAAAATACCAAAAACATATTTTGTCTTTGGTAAGTTTTGTGTCTGTTCCACATAGGCCGCCTCAGAAAAAATCATCGTTACAGTCTATTGGTTTCTCTATCATAATATGATTATTTTGACGCATACTGACCTAAAAATGGCAATACTTTTTTCAAAATCTGATTTGCAAACTCAGTCGCATAGGTACTGTGTGCCTGGTCTTTCACGTGCGGTTCATCTACAATTACATAAATCGCGACCTCCGGATCCTCCGCCGGCGTACATCCGATAAAGGATACAAGATATTTTTTCTTTGACACCGGACGCTTTTCTGCCGTTCCTGTTTTTCCGCCAATCGAATACCCCTTTACCTTTGCCGGCTTTGCCGTCCCATCCTCCACGGTTGATTTGAGGTAACTTCGCAGGCTCTTACTCGTATCCTCCGAGGTCGTTTTCTTGACAACAACAGAGTCTACCGTTTCCACCACATCACCCTTGCTGTTCTGTATTTCTTTGACAATGTGTGGCTGATAGTAATTCCCACCATTTACCAGTGAACAAAAACCACTCAGCATCTGCACCATTGTCACTGTCTGCGTCTGACCAAAGCTGCTCGTAGCAAGCTCTACCGGATTCAGCTCCTCCTTCGTGTGAATCAACCCGGAAGTTTCCCCCGGCAAATCCACTCCGGTGCGCTGTCCAAATCCATACAGTTTATTATATTTACTAAACTTTCCACGTCCCAGTTTTAACCCAATTTCCATTAACGCGCTGTTACAGGACTCCATCAGGCTGTGGCGCAAATCCAATACGCCGTGTCCCGAACGGTTACTGCAGTGGATTTCCCTGTCTGCGACCTTGCGCACACCCTTACAATTAAAAGTAGAGTTTGCCGAGACCAGATTCTCATCCAACGCCGCCGCAAAGGTAAATGGCTTGTAGGTAGAACCCGGCTCATAGGCCGAACCGATACAGAAATTCGACCACATCGCCATAAGGTTTGTATTTTTTTCCTTATCACTCATTGCCTGAATCTGTGCCTCCGTATACATGCTGCTTAAATCTCTCGGCTGATTCAAATCAAAGGTGGAGTCCGAAGCCATAGCAAGAATTTCGCCGTTCTTCGGATTCATCATCATGACGGCAACCCTTTTCGCACCGGTTCCATTTTTCTGGAAGTCCGCAATTTGCCTCTCGATAATCTGCTGTACATTCGCATCAATCGTAAGTACAACAGAATTGCCGTCCTTTGCCTCCTTAATCGTCCTCTGCAGATTCATGTTGGAGTCAAAATATCCGTATTCCCGTCCGGTCGTCCCACACAATTCATCGTTATAGCTCTCCTCTACACCATAAGTTCCCTTGTTTTCCGAGGACAAAAAACCTATCAGGTTGCACGCCACTGTTTTCAGCGGATAATTTCTTGTGTAGGTTTCCTCGAACCATACGCCATGAATCAATTTATTCTCTTTCATTTTTTTCTGAAAACCTTCTACTCGGTCTGACGCCAGCTCTTTCAGATTATCCAGCCTTACATACATGGATTTTGGATTTTTTTCAATCGCTTCCTCCAACTGCTGTTTTTCAATTGAAAAATATTCTGAAATAGCGTCTACGGTAGCCACCTTCTCTGCCGCGTTCGTCAAAAGAGTTCTTGGCTCAAGCACCAGATTATATTTTCGCACGCTCACTGCCAGCGTCGTGCTGTTCCGGTCCTTTATCGCCCCCCTCTGATAATTCAGCACCGTATTTGTGTACGACTGCTGGGACAGCGCCGCCTTCTTATAGCGGTCGCCATCATTTTTGTTAATTCGGTATATCCGGTATACCAATCCGATAAATGCAAATAAAAAAATAACAAAAAAAGCAAAGAGGGTAATACGCATCCCTCTTGTAAAACGCTTTGTTTTTGCCTTTCTCCTACGCCTTCTTCTGGCATAACCCCTGCGGCTGTATGAACTCATGTACGTCTCACCTGCTCAATATTTACTCGGTAGGAATACTGCCGTGCTGACGAATCTGCGTGCTTTTATTACTCTCATATGTATACACCTGATTTTCCTTCGGCGTCTTCATGCCGAGCTTTTTCGTCGCCGTCTTATAAATCTCATTCAAATCCAGTGAATTTTCCAGATTCATCGCTGCCGTGGCATTTTCCTTTTCCAACTCTACAACTTCACTCTGTAAGTTTATCACATTTTTACTCAAATAGGTAGACTGAAATTGCAAATGCAAATAAGAGATTCCAACTACCATAACAGCCGTGAAGGTGAGAACCGTCAAAAATACAGCAACCTTATCAATTCTTGGTTTTGGCTGTGTCTTCGGCTTCTGTCTCTGTCTCTGCCGTCTCCTTATTTCTTCTTCCCGTCTTTTTAGCGGCGTGGTCTCTAACGCTCTTGCCGAGCTCCCATAAATGTATGCCGCTGTCTGTCTTGTCATGAACAATTCCCCCTAACTTTCCCGTCTTTCAAATACTCTTAATTTCGCACTCTTTGAGCGCGGATTCCCCTCCCGTTCTTCCTCAGACGGAAGAATCGGTTTTCGTGTAATTACTTTCCCTTTTGATATGTTTCCGCACACGCATACCGGGAAATCCGGCGGACATGTACATGGATTTTCATTTTTCCTGAAGTTGCTCTTTACCATTCGGTCCTCTAAAGAATGGAAGGTAATAATACATATTCTTCCACGGTCGCTCAATAAATCAACCATATCATCCAGCGTCTCCCGTAACACCTCTAATTCGCGATTGCACTCAATCCGAATTGCCTGAAATGTCCGTTTCGCCGGATGTCCCTTTCCATTTCTGGCTTTCGCCGGCATGCTTCTGCGGATAATATCAACAAGTTCTAACGTAGTTTCAATTTCCTTATCGCTTCTTGCTTTTACAATATTTCTTGCAATGTTCTTTGCAAACCGTTCTTCACCGTATTCTTTTATGATGCGAAACAGCTCGGATTCCGGATAGGTATTTACTATCTCCTTTGCTGAAATGCCCTGCTCTCTGTCCATCCTCATATCGAGCGGAGCCTCCTCCATGTAGGAAAAGCCTCGTTCGGCATTGTCAAGCTGATAGGATGAAACTCCCAAATCCAGCACAATGCCGTCTACCTTCTCCACACCTATATCCCGTAAAATCTGTTTCATATGTACATAGTTACTTTTTACAATCGCTACTTTATCTCCAAATTCCTTCAGACGCTCTGTTGAGGTACGGATTGCCTCGCCGTCCTGGTCAATACCGATAAATTTACCACCAGCACCAAGCCTTTTGCAAATCTGATAAGCATGTCCCGCCCCGCCGAGCGTGCCATCCACATAGATGCCATCCGCTTTTATGTTCAGGTGCTCCACTGTTTCTTCCAAAAGAACAGAAACATGCTTAAACTCCATCCACTACCTCCTAATTAAAAGCTAAGTCCGAATTCCGACATGTGCTCTGCTATGTCATCAATGTTGCCATAGTCATCATTTTCTTCCCAGCGGTCCTTACTCCAGATTTCTATCTTTGATAACACTCCCACAAAGACAATATCCTTTGTCAGACCGGCACTCTCGCGAAGCTTTGCCGGTATCAGTGCACGTCCCTGCTTGTCCACATCGCACGGCGCCGCATTTGCCATAAAATGCCGTTGTAACTTCCTTGCTTCCTTCGTTCCCGGAAGCTCTTTCAGCTTGTCGATGAAGCCTTCCCATTCTTCCATCGGGTATGCAAACAGGCAGCCGTCCAGACCGAGTGTTACGACAAATGACTCGCCGAGGTTTTCACGGTACTTTGCCGGAACAATCACACGCCCCTTCGCGTCCAGACCATGCTCGTATGTGCCCATAAACATATTGCTTCACCAACTTTCGTAACATGGTGTTGGGGATTTGATACCACTTTTTTCTACCACTTCGTGACACTTTCTACCACTTTCCACCACTTTTAATACAATCATACACCACTTTTTGGGAAATAGCAAGGGAAAAATGAAAAAGTTATGTCAAAAATTCGTTTAAAACTTACAAAAAAAGAAGTAACAGAGACATAAAACGGTTTCTGTTACTTCTTAAAATAAATCAATATGAAATTTACAATCTATTGCAGGTTAGCGGCAAAGTCCGTCATCATCTCCGATATCTTTATCTGCTGAGGACAGACTGCCTCGCAGCTCCGACAGCCAATACACGCATCCGGATGCTTTTCCTTTGGCACTGCCATCAATGCCATCGGTGCAATAAACCCGCCTCCGGTAAAGCGATGCTCGTTATACAGTTCTACCAGCCTTGGAATATCCAGCTCCTGCGGACAATGGCTGACACAATAACGGCATGCCGTACAAGGCAGCCGCCTGCTCAGCATACCATCTGCCACAGCAAGAAGCTCCTCCCATTCCTGTTTGGATAACGGTTTTTCCTCTTTGAAGGTCTGTATATTATCTTTCAACTGTTCAAAATTCGACATCCCCGATAAGGTCACAACGACCTCTGGTATGGTCTGCAAAAAACGGAACGCCCAAGCTGGTATGGTCTCCTCTGGTCTGATTTCTTTTAGCTTTTTCTCGGCGTCCTCCGGCAGCTTAGCCAGCTTTCCACCGCGCACCGGCTCCATAACCCAGATTGGGATTTGATATTCCTTCAGCAAATCCACCTTTCCTTTTGCCTCCTGAAACGTCCAGTCCACATAGTTCAGCTGAATCTGGCAAAATTCCATATGGTCTCCATAGGCATCCAAAAAGCGCTTCATCACATTATAGTCGCCGTGCGCCGAAAACCCAAGATGACGGATACGGCCATTTTCCTTCTGTTTCATCAGATATTCAAAAATTCTATATTTCTCATCAAGATAAGCGTCAATGTTCATTTCACATACATTGTGGAATAAATAAAAATCAAAATATTCTACACCGCACTTTTCTAACTGCTTTTCAAATATTTCCTCTACATGAGGCATATTTGCCAAATCATAGCCCGGAAACTTATCTGCCAGATAGAAGGTATCACGCGGATGACATCCGAGCGCCTTTCCCATTGCTATCTCCGAATTTCCACCATGATACCCCCATGCCGTATCATAGTAATTGATTCCCTGCTCCATTGCATAGTCAACCATCTGGGCAGTTTTCTCCTCATCAATTTTTGAATCGTCTCCATCTACTACCGGCAGTCTCATTGCTCCCATACCAAGCGCCGACAATTCGATGTCCTGAAATTTCTTTTTGATAACCAGATTGTTTTTAGCCATAAGCCCCTCCATTTCTTATAATGTTATACTTCCTTCTTCTTTCTTTTTTCATAGAAGAAAATACGGTAAACCCAATAGGCAATCCCACCAACCGCCAGCACTGCTGACAGCACCTGCGACACGGCAATCCCTGTACTGCCAATCTGAAGCTGGTCTGTGCGCAGCCCTTCAATCCACGCCCTGCCAATTCCATAACCGACGAGATACATCAAAAAGATTTCTCCGTCAAATTTTTTCTTCTTCGTATATAATAGCATTAAGATTAGTATAATCAGGTTCCACAGCGACTCATATAAAAAGGTCGGATGAACCTGTATATAACTAACACCGTCCACAATCGTAGCATTTTTCGTCATTGCTTCTGTTATATTCGATGGTGTTACCTGCTCCATTTTTAACCGCATGGCAAAAAGAGAATCTGTATATTCTCCAAACGCTTCTTTGTTTACAAAATTTCCGTAACGCCCGATAACCTGCCCAAGAATCAGACCGACCACCGCTGTGTCCGCAAACAGGGAAAACTTATATTTTTTCAACCGACAGTAAACAATTGCCGTAATCACTGCGGCAATCACACTGCCGTAAATCGCCATTCCACCGCCGCGTATATTAAATATCTCCAGAAGATTATCCTTGTAGCTGTCCCAGCTGAACGCGACATAATAAATTCTCGCACCGATAATGGAAAAAATAATGCCATACAGGGCAAAATCCATATAGAGATTTGGGTCCTGTCCAGTTCTTTTTGCCTGCCATCTGGCAAGGAGCAGCCCCCCGACCATGCCACAGGCAATGATGATTCCATAATACGCAATCGTAAAGCTGCCAATCGAAATTCCCTTTGGCAGAGACGGAATATAAATTCCTAAATGGGGAAACGCAATATCTGCACCTTCCATATCTACCTCCTATTGCTTTTTATTCTAAGCTTACACATTAAAGCGGAACAAAACGACATCTCCGTCCTGCACGACATAGTCTTTTCCCTCTGAGCGAACCAGTCCTTTTTCTCTTGCTCCGTTATAGCCGTCATATTTTACAAGATTGTCATAGCTGACTACCTCAGCGCGAATAAAGCCCCTCTCGAAATCCGTGTGTATTTTACCCGCTGCCTGCGGCGCCTTTGTCCCCTCGGTAATCGTCCACGCGCGGGTTTCATCCGGACCAGTAGTCAGATAGCTAATCAGTCCAAGAATATGATAGCTGGCACGTATCAGCTTCTCCAGTCCGGACTCCTGTAAGCCCAAATCCTCTAAGAACATTTTCTTCTCGTCATCATCCAACTCAGCGATTTCCTGCTCAATCTGTGCACAGATGACAAACACCTCCGAGTTTTCCCCTGCCGCGAACTCCCTTACCTTCGCCACCTGCTCATTGGAAGCACCGTCCTCTGCCAAATCATCCTCCGATACATTGGCAGCATAAATAACCGGCTTCGCTGTCAGTAAGTTATATCCGGCAAACCATCCATCTTCGTCCTCATCTTCCCGCTCAAAATTCTTTGCCAAATGACCTTCTTCCAGATATGCCTTCAGCCTTTCTACAAAAGCAACCTCTTTGGCAAGCTTTTTATCGTTTTTCGCCCCCCTGGAAGCTTTCGCAATTCTTCTCTCTAATATCTCTACATCGGAAAAAATCAGCTCCAGATTTATCGTCTCAATGTCACGGAGCGGATCAATACTTCCGTCTACATGCACGATATTAGAATCTTCAAAGCAACGCACAACATGCACAATCGCATCTACCTCACGGATATTTGACAAAAACTGGTTTCCCAGCCCTTCCCCTTTGGATGCGCCTTTTACCAGACCTGCTATGTCAACAAATTCAATGACCGCTGGCACGACCTTCTTTGACTCGTGCATTTTACTTAATACATCCAGCCGCTCATCCGGGACTGGCACTACCCCGACATTTGGATCTATCGTACAGAATGGGTAGTTTGCGGATTCTGCCCCCGCTTTTGTCAATGAATTAAATAATGTACTTTTTCCTACGTTCGGGAGTCCGACGATTCC
>DEUM01000020.1 GCA_002362575.1 Lachnoclostridium sp. UBA3262
ATAAGCACTGTACGCAAACAAATTTATAAGTTGAATTTTCATAATACATGGAATAGATATGGAGGAACATATGGCGAAAGAAGTTAAGACAATTGGAGTATTGACAAGCGGTGGCGATGCACCGGGGATGAATGCGGCGATTCGCGCAGTGGTTCGTGCGGCGCTTTCAAGTGGCTTAAAGGTAAAGGGAATCAGTAGAGGATATGCAGGACTTCTGGCAGAAGACATTTTTGACATGGATACCATGAGTGTTACGGATATTGTTCAGCGTGGCGGTACGATTTTATTTACCTCCCGTTGTGCGGAGATGCGTACGCCGGAGGGGCAGAAGAAGGCAGCAGATATTTGCCGCAAGCATAATATTGATGGTGTGGTTGTTATCGGTGGTGACGGCTCGTTCCGCGGGGCGCAGAAATTATCAGAAAATGGGATTAACACAATCGGTGTTCCGGGAACGATTGATTTGGATATTGCCTGCACGGAATACACGATTGGTTTCGACACTGCCTGCAATACGGCAATGGAAGCGATTGACAAGGTTCGTGATACATCGGCTTCCCACGAGCGCTGCAGCATTATTGAGGTCATGGGGCGAACGGCCGGACATATTGCTCTGTGGTGTGGTATTTCAAACGGCTCGGAGTATGTATTGATTCCAGAGCATTACGATAACGATGAGCAGAAGATTATTGATAAAATTCTCTCAAAGAGAAGAATTGGTAAAAAACACCACATTATTGTCAATGCAGAGGGAATTGGGGATTCACAGGGGCTGGCACAGAGAATCGAGGCGGCAACGGGGATTGAAACCCGTGCCACGGTAATCGGTCATATCCAGCGTGGTGGAAACCCAACCTGCCGTGATCGTGTGTATGCTTCGGCAATGGGAGCGCTGGCAGTTGACCTTCTGATTGCAGGAAAGACAAATCGTGTTGTCGCTTACCGTGATGGTGAGTTCTGTGATTTTGATATTGATGAGGCTCTGGCTATGACAAAGGATATTGATGAGCATTTGTATAGTATGACGAGGAGGCTGTCAAGATAGGCGGCAGTTTTTTGGGATTCGTATGGCAGGAAAAATGTTCTCTCGCATGGACACTTTCGTTTGGATAAGAACGCAGCGGTAAGGGCACATATAAAACATGTGCCTCTTACCGGCGTTCTTATAAAACCATGCTTGATGAAGCATTTTTTCTGCCATACTGTTTCCCATAAAGTTGCCGCATCGCTGGTAGCTCTACGGGGGGAATACAAAACTGGTCTACAACGAGAAACATCCCCTTATAATCGATGAGAACCTGTTCAATTCGCGTAGCGAATTACTTTGGTTCGAATGATTATAAGGGGATGTTTCTTTATAGTGCAGTTTTAATCAGCTTCATCATCAGGAACCAGTTCGTCCGGTTCTTCCTCTGTCTCTTCTTCGGAAGAATCACCGTCTGGTGTGATGGTTACATAGTCTCTTTCGTCATCGCTCTCGTCATAGAGATCGTTGTCAAAATCGTCATCATCGTAATCGTCCAAATAGTCTTTCATCAATACGTTTTTCAGGAAATATAAAACTCCTCCGACCGCAGCAGCAACCGCTGTCACACCAAGAAGAAATTTAAAAAATTTTTTCATGTTCTGTCCGTCCTTTCTTTCCGTAGGTATAGTATATCCCTTACGTTAATTTTTATTCTTATTTTACGGGATAATAATGGAAATGTAAAGAGGTTTTGGTAAATGTGTTGAGAATATTAGCAGATTTGTTTATTTTTTGTTAATTTTTTAGTTACTTTTTTGATTGTAAAATTTTTCTAATTGGTGTATAATTTAAGAAAATAAATAACTTATGTTTAGTTAGATGGAGGGTTTGTTATGGCAGTTAAAACAACTACAACAGCAAAAGAACCGGCACAAAAAGCAACACAGACAACATTGAAAGTGGACGCAGCAAAGGATTCCGTTGAAAAAAAACCAGTAGTTAAAAATGAAACTGCGGCTGAAGTGAAGAAGGAACCGGCAGCAAAGAAACCGGCAGCTAAAAAAACAACAGCCAGAAAGACGACAACTCGCAAGAGTGCGGCTAAGAAAACAACTACTCGTAAAACGGCAACGAGGAAGGCAGCAGATACGAAGACTGAAGTATTTATTCAGTATGGGGGTGAAGAATCCTCAATCAGCAATGTAATGGAAAAAGTAAATGCAGCATGGGAAGCAGAAGGTAAGAAGGTTTCTGCGATTAAGCGGGTTAAGTTATATGTAAAACCAGAGGATAACAAAGCATACTATGTTATCAATGAAGGTTTAAAAAATGCTTCCATTGGTGCGGTAGAACTGTAATGGAATTTATATTTTAAAAGTTACGGTCGATAAGGTGTAATCTTTCTAGCAACAGATACAGACAGTTACCTTGAAAAAGGTAAGTCTGTTTCTGCCTGTTAGGGAGATTTTTTTTGATTGTCAAGAAAGCTGGCGCGCATGATGGCATCATTTCCAAACTTTTGGCGGATATCATCTATTGCAGATTCTAATTTTCCCTGCCGGATATATTTATCCTGTTCTAAGAGGTTTAGCTGGCGCATGGACTCCTTTGTGATTTTAGACGTTGATACTCCGATTAAACGAATGGGAGAACCGTCCCAGTATTCATCAAAGAGACGGCAGGCATTGTCAAAAAGCTCGCCGGTCACATTGGTGGGGGAATCCAGTGTACATTGATGGCTTCCGCGGGAAAAATCAAAGGATTTAATTGATACGGCAACAACACCCGCCATCACGTGGTCTTTACGCAGGCGGCTGCCGACCGATTCACAGAGAGAGAGCAGGTATTTTTTTGCCTCTGCAGCATCTGTAACATCATGGGAAATGGTTGTAGAGTTGCCATAGCCTTTATTATCTGCTGCCTCTGCCGCTACCGGTGAATAGTCAATGCCGTTGGCGTAGTCGTGAATCAGCGCTCCATGTTTGCCAAGGTGGGACTCAATGATACTCCGGGAGGAGGCGGCAAGCTCACCGATTGTGCGTATCCCAAGATTGTATAATTTCGTCTTGGTTGCATGCCCGACAAAAAAGAGTTCGCCTACGGGAAGAGGCCACATTTTCTCTTGAATCTCATTGGGAAACAGGCTGTGTACTTTATTCGGTTTCTCAAAATCAGATGCCATTTTAGCGAGCAGTTTATTGGAGGAGACGCCAATATTCACAGTGAAGCCGAGGGAGTCATATATTGTCTGCCGGAGCTTTTCGGCAACTACTACCGGATGACTCTGTATTTCGTCCCCGGTTCCGGTCATATCCACAAATGCCTCATCTATGCTATACTGCTCAACGATAGGGGAGTATTCATATAAAAGAGTTATCAGCTTCCGGGAAAATTCTTTGTAAATGTCCATATGTGGAGGGACAATGAGAAGGTCCGGGCATTTCTTTTTCGCATCACCCAATGTCTCGGCAGTTTTGACGCCATAAGCACGGGCCGGCATGGATTTAGCGAGAATAATTCCGTGTCTGCTTTCTTTGTTTCCGCCGATAGCAGATGGAATCGTTCTCAGGTCTAATGTCTCGCCCAGCTCCTGTAGGCGGTAAAGTGCCTCCCAGCTTAGAAACGCATTATTTACATCAATATGAAAAATAATAGATTCCATAGCAGACTCCTTTCCGGCAGGCTGGCGGTATTGCCAGTGCGCTTACATTTACAGTTTAGCACAGGAACGTACGTTTGTAAATGAAGGCTTGCATAATTTGTTTTTTTCATGTAAAATGGGCAGTAAGGTGTGCGAAGATTGGAGGAAAATATGTATAAAATTAACGATAATTATTTAAAATTACCAGGCAGCTATCTCTTTTCTACGATAGGGAAGAAGGTCGCTGCATATAAGGAAGCAAATCCAGACAGAGATGTAATCAGCCTTGGCATTGGCGATGTGACACTTCCGCTGGCGCCGGCTATCATTTCGGCAATGCACAGTGCGGTAGATGAGATGGCAAATGCAGAGACCTTTCACGGCTATGCACCGGACCTTGGATATGAGTTTTTACGAAAGGCGATTGTGGACAATGATTATAAAGCGCGAGGCGTTGATATTGCGCTGGATGAAATCTTTATCAGTGACGGTGCTAAAAGTGACTCCGGGAATATTGTTGACATTTTTTCACAGGATAATACCATCGCTGTGACGGATCCGGTCTATCCGGTTTATGTAGACAGCAATGCTATGTCAGGCAAGACGGGAGAATACCTGAAAGATAAGGAGTGTTGGTCAAACGTCATTTATATGCCGTGTGTAGCAGAGAATAATTTTATTCCGGATATTCCAGATAAGACTCCGGATATTATTTATATCTGCTGCCCGAATAACCCGACTGGCACGACGCTGAACAAAGAAGCATTACAGAAATGGGTAGATTATGCAAATGAAAAGAAGGCAGTCATTATTTATGACGCTGCCTATGAGGCATATATTTCGGAACCGGATGTGCCGCACAGTATTTTTGAGTGCGATGGTGCAAAGACCTGTGCCATCGAGATGAGAAGTTTTTCTAAGAACGCAGGATTTACAGGAACGCGTCTCGGTTTTACTGTGATTCCGAAAGAGCTGAAATGTGGGGATGTCTCTGTAAACAGTTTATGGGCAAGACGGCACGGTACAAAATTCAACGGTGCGCCTTACATTATTCAGAGAGCCGGTGAGGCAGTCTACAGCGATGCCGGAAAGACGCAGACGAGAGAACAGATTTCCTATTATATGAAAAATGCAAAGAACATCCGTGAGGGACTAGCGGATATGGGATACACAGTATTTGGCGGAGTAAATGCCCCTTACATCTGGCTGCAGACGCCGGAGGGGATGAAATCATGGGAGTTCTTTGATTTGTTGTTAGAAGAAGCGAATGTAGTAGGTACTCCGGGTTCAGGATTCGGGCCGAGTGGGGAAGGGTATTTTCGCCTGACCGCATTTGGTTCTGCTGAGAATACAGTGAAGGCACTGGATCGAATCAAGAATCTGTAATGTGGAGCAGAAAGGCAGGGTGAGTATTTGAAAAGAACAGTTATGTCAATTATCGCAGGTGTTCTGACACTTGCTGTATGTATTTTTCCGGGTGCCGTTTCTAAGGCGGATTCGGTGGAAGTAAAGCCTTACATTGCATTTGGGGCGGACTTGAACAGTAGTCAGAAAAAGACTGTCATGAAGCAGTTAGAGGTGACAAGCGAAGAACTGGCAGACTATGAGGTTATCGAGGTGACGAACGGTGACGAACACAAGTATCTGGATTCTTATCTGGATGCCGCTGTCATCGGGACGAGAGCGTTATCTTCGGTTAAGATAGAGGAGGCGGATGCAGGAATTGGTATTCATGTGGAAGCACACAATATCACTTTTTGTACGGAAGAAATGTATACAAACGCACTTGTCACTGCGGGAATCAGTGACGCTAACGTGACGGTTGCGGCTCCGTTCAATATTTCCGGTACGGCGGCATTAGTCGGGGCGATGAAAGCCTATGGGACGATGACCGGACAGGATGTAGACAGCGACAATGCGGATGCGGCGACGAATGAGCTTGTGTATACGGGAGAACTCGGCGAGAGTATCGGAAAAGATAAGGCGTCCCAGCTTGTTGCACTGGTAAAGGACAAGGTAGTCAGCGAGGGATTGTCATCGGAGGAGGATATCCTTGAGGCGATTGACGATGCCGCCAAAGAGCTTGATATTACGCTGTCGAAAGAGCAGAAAACAAAGATGAGCTCGCTGATGAAAAAAATCAGTGATTTGGATTTAAGCGTTGATACGATTCAGAGTCAGGCAAAAGGGATTTATGATAAGTTGAAAAATCTCGATATTGACTTGAGCCAGGCAGAGGGAATATGGGAAAAGATTTGTGATTTCTTTGCGGAGCTGTTTGCCAGGATTGCTGAATTTTTTAAGAATTTGTTTTGATGCATAATAATTAAATTTTTTCTTGACATTTACAACTATAAGTGCTATATTAAAACCCCGTTTCATTCTGAAGCGGGGTTTTATAAGCCGCATTTCTTTGGCAAAATCCAAGGGAATATTACCGACTTGGCAAGATATGGTGTTGATGGACACCGCAAATATAACTACCAGGAGGAAACGTGCTGTGGGAAACCACGCACACCAGAGACAGCAAAGTGGCTCTGGTAGAAAAAGAAAAATGATTGAAGTAAAAAACATCTGTAAGAGCTACAAGGTAGCGAAAAGGGATGCAGGTTTTCGTGCGGCCTGCAAAAGCCTGTTCTGCAAAGAGTACGAGACGATTCATGCACTGAGGGACATCAGTTTTACCATACCGGACGGGGAGATGGTAGGCTATATTGGTCCAAATGGTGCGGGTAAAAGTTCTACGATTAAGATTCTCAGCGGTATTTTAACCCCGGATAGTGGAGAGTGTTCTGTAGATGGCAGGACTCCGTGGAAGGACCGGATTTGCCATGTAAAGGAAATCGGTGTTGTATTCGGACAGCGCTCCCAGCTTTGGTGGGATGTACCGGTTATTGATACGTTTGAACTTTTGAAGGATATCTACAATATTCCACTTTCCCAGTATAATAAAAGTTTGGAGGAGTTGGTTGCCCTTTTGAATCTGAGCGAATTGCTGAAAACCCCGGCGAGGCAGTTATCACTCGGGCAACGGATGCGATGTGAAATTGCGGCATCTCTGTTACATAACCCACGAATTCTATTTCTGGACGAGCCTACGATTGGGCTGGATGCCGTATCAAAGCTGGCTGTGCGGGAGTTTATTCTGGAGAGAAATCGGCTTCACAAAACGACAGTAATTTTGACAACTCATGATATGCAGGATATTGAAGCATTGGCAAAGAGAGTCATTCTCATTGGAAAAGGCCGGATCCTTATGGATGGCGGACTGGATGTCCTGCACAGGGGCGGCGCAGACATTGATGAGACGGTGGCAGAGCTTTACCGCTCCTACGATATTGAATAGGGGGTGTACGGAATGAAAAAGTATATTTCCCTTTTTCGGATTCGATTTCTTATGGGGATTCAGTACCGCGCGGCGGCGCTGGCAGGAATCGCAACCCAGTTTATGTGGGGGTTTATGTTAATTATGATTTATCACGCCTTTTACCAGACGGATGCAGCCGCTTTTCCGATGACAATGCAGGCAACCGTTTCCTATATCTGGATGCAGCAGGCATTTCTGGCTATGTTTATGCCGTGGTTGACTGAGAATGAAATAATAGAGACAATACGAAATGGGGATATTGCTTATGAACTGTGCCGCCCAATCAGTGTGTACAAAATGTGGTTTGGCAAGGAAATGGCGAACCGTTTGTCAAGGGCAATACTCCGCTGTATGCCGATTTTGCTGGTAGGTTATATTTTACCTGTACCTTACGGGATAGCAGTGCCGGCAGGGGGAGGGACCTTTCTTTTTTTTCTGCTCACGCTGATGCTTGGATTCCTAGTGATGGTTTCCCTGTCAACACTAATCTATGTAATGCAGTTGTTCCTTCTGTCGCCACAGGGATTACAGGCGATTTGCGTGTCGGTGATTGACTTTTGTTCCGGTGGAATCATTCCGATTCCCTTTTTCCCGGATAATATGAAAAGAGTGCTGGAAATTTTACCATTTGGCTCTCTGCAAAATGTTCCGTTGCGGGTGTACAGCGGCGATTTGGCGGGAAGGGAGATGTTTCGGGCAATGGTAGTTCAGCTGATATGGTTATTGGTGCTTACTGCACTGGGAGAAATTTTGTGCCGGATTGCACTGAGGAAAGTCCGTGTGCAGGGCGGTTGAAAGGATAGGAGGAAAAGATGGAAGGATTGCGTTTATATAGACATTATGTCCTGATTCACTTAAAAAGTGCAATGCAGTATAAAGCTTCGCTTGTTCTGTCTATTATTGGGCAGTTTGCAGTCTCGTTCAGCTCGTTTTTGGGGATCTATTTTATGTTTTACCGCTTTTCGTCAGTAGAGGGGTTTACCTATCAGGAAGTGGTGTTTTGTTTTGGAGTTATAATGATGGAGTTTTCGATAGCAGAAATGGCAGTCAGAGGGTTTGACTCGTTCTCGTCCATGGTAAGGACAGGGGAATTTGACCGGGTTCTGGTACGTCCGAGAAGCAATGTGCTTCAGGTGCTTGGAAGCAAATTTAAGCTGACGAATCTGGGACGTATTATTCAGGGAGCAGTGATTTTTATCTATGCCGTCACAGCGGCAGAGGTGGAATGGACGATTTACAAAATAATTACCGTTGTCTTTATGCTTGTTGGCGGAGTGGCATTGTTCTCCGGTCTGTTTATGATTTATGCAGCACTTTGCTTTTTTACACTGGAGGGCTTGGAGTTTATGAATATTTTTACCGATGGGGCAAAAGAGTTTGGACAGTATCCCGTTGGGATTTATGGGAAGCGTATGCTGCAGTTTTGTACCTTTGTCATTCCGTATGCACTGGTGCAATATTACCCGGCATTGTATATACTGGGGCGGGTGGATAATGTCTGGTACATGTTTCTGCCATTGGCGGCGTGCCTTTTCTTGCTGCCAAGTTATCTTCTGTGGAGAATCGGAGTGAGGCATTACCAGTCGGCAGGTTCGTGACGGGTAGAAACCTAGCCTGACGGTATCAAGTCGAACCCATGAGGATTGCTTAATCTTTTATGCTGTTAAGGCGGTGAGTATCCTATGGTTTCTTGCCTTTATATCATTCCCCGAAA
>DEUM01000004.1:0-16148 GCA_002362575.1 Lachnoclostridium sp. UBA3262
AAAAAATGGGGAAACTCAAAGAAAATTGTGGGTACTTACTATAAGACGGTGTAAACTTTTGGCTTTGAGTATTGCAATCAATTTTCACGTATGCTATAATACATTTAGCTAAAAAGCAATTATGTACATAAGAGTACAAAATAAAAGCTCCAGAGTGCCAGCTCTGGAGCTTTTTCTTGGCCGGTGCTGTCTAGTTATCTTCGTCCAACCATTTGCATATGTAGTAGCCAGCTACAGACGCCATTGCGGAGGTAAGAAAAGCAATTATGTATTCCATGAGAGTACACCTCCTTCCTGCTGGAAAGAGTCGACAGCGATTATATCATATCACAAATCACAAAAAATATCATTCTAATTTTAAATGTTTATTTTACCTTGAAAATTTTGCGTTTCTGTTTGTACCCCTTCTTATACACAGTAACGGTAATCTTATTTCTCTTTTTCAGCTTTTTCTTCAGCTTTACTATAAAACGCCCTTTTTTATTTGATTTTACAGTATATTTCTTTTTGCCAATCTTTACAACTATCTTTGATTTTTTTATTGTTTTACCAATAATCCTTTTTGTTCCCTTTTTATATTTGGTAAGTTTAAGTATTTTGATTTTTTTCTTTTTTGGTCTTATTGTCGGGGTTGGGCTGGCCTTAGGAGTCGGAGCAATATTCGGCTTCTTAGTAGGAGTTATACCCGGCTTTGAAGTAGGTTTTGTGGTAGGGGTTATGTTATCGCCACCCGGATTTTCACCTTTATTATTAGCCTTGGTGTAGTCGGTCACGTAACGGACTACGATATCCTCGCCGCCGGAAAGCTCCTGTGCATTCATATAAGAGTTGACATATACATCTCCGACTGTGTACATCCAGCCGGAGTTATCTCCGTGGGTAAACTCAGATAATCCGTTTATCTGGGAGACATAACTCCCTTGTGCCGTATAAGGAATATTATGCTCGTCAAGTATCTTCTGAAAAACATCAAAGACAGTGGCGCCTTTTGTAAAGGAGGTTTCCTCTGTTTTTGCAATGAGTTCAGAGCCGTTAAGTCCAAGCAGGGTAAAAGTTACATGGATGGGTTTATCCGTCTCTTTTTTGTAAGTGTTTAGGGCATCTTTATAGATGGAGGCTTTTTCTTCTTCTGCCATAGCGGTAAAAGATTCTGTGTAATTACCTGCGCCCACTGCCATTACATATGCGCTGACTGGCTGTTTATAGAGCTGTCGGAACTTTTCTAATGCCTCGGCGTCATAACTGCTGTCCTCCCGGAATTTTGTATAATATTTGCCAAGAATTTCATCGGTCAGGACACTGTTAATTTTAACAAAGATATTTTTTGCAGGAGTTCTGTTCAGTATCAGAGTTTCATTGGAAAGTAAGTCTTTGTCGCTGGTACGGAATAAGCGCCAGTCCTCCTGTGCTTCCCAGCCCGGAAGCTCATCCACGGCAATTCCGTTATGTCTCATATCGTCATGGCGGTAAATGAAGCCGATATCAGAGGAGTCGGTGTTCCATACAATTTCTTTGTATGGAGTCAGGTTATCAATGACACTGTAAGCGTCCGTATTCGTACCGAGCAGTCCCTTCACATAGCCCGTCTTTGCACGATCCATAAAATCCAGAGTGCGGTTGATTTCTGCCCGCGTCAAATGTTTTACAGTAACCGGAATCGTCTTAGTGACAGAGAGGTTTGGATTGCTTTTGCTTGTCATTTTTACAGTCAGTCTGACTGGTTTGTCTGCTGAGCTGTCCTCGCCGAGTGGCCGGTACACGTAAGCGCGGAAACTGTTAATATCAATGACGTTTGTATCGGAGCTGGAGACTGTAAACTTGTAGTTCCAGTAGTCCCAATACTTGCCGTAATTCATATCTGCAAGTTCATTGGTTGAGACAACCTGTTTCGGGGTAACGAGTTGGATATCGTTTTCTACCGCTGTCGTATCAAGCGTTTCCTTTGTTACATAGTCGGTCAGCTTTTCTGCGGTGTAGCAGGCAAGGATTTTCTCCATAGTTTTTAGCGTTGTAGTTATCTGCTCGTCTGAAAGAGGCGAAATGAAAACGGTAAATGTCTTTGTGAGCTTGATATCCGTGGACGGATTTTTGACTGTGGCAGTTAAGGTTACTTCATGTTCCGTGTTATCCTGATAAATCTTTCCGATATATGGCTGATAAAGGGAATCCGCACCACTTTGTCTTTTTTCGTTACTGATGGCGAGGTGAGACTCATCGGAAGAATTCCATGTAATCTGGGCAAAGGAATACCGGTCGCCATCTATGCAGGACGGTAGTGTCAAATCCGATACGACAGAAGAAAGGCTGTCGTTATCACCAAGCAGGATAGGAGCAGCTAAAGCTGTATTTGCAGAGTTCTCCAGAGATGCTTTCACATCAGCAGTATCCCATGGGATAAGCAGAGAATATATGTCTGATTCAGGGTATGTAACCGATTTGCCATCTAAGGAGAGCTGGAAAAATACCTGTACCTGCTTACCGTCGGCAAAGCTTCCACCTTCTGGAATGGCAGGATAAAAAATCTTACCGTTTTGGGAAACCAGATTTTCATCTGCCGTGGATTTGATAGTAACAGAAATGCCATCGAGACCTCTGTCCTTTAAAAGACTCTTGAATTTAGCCAGTATATTTGTATCTGTTCCAAAAGCAGGCTGTAAAAGTTTGAAGTCCCATTTCATGCTGTCGAGTGCCTTTTGCAGATAAACTTCTGCGTCAACATTGGCAGACCATACATCTATCGTGAATTTCTTATTATCCGTTGCTGTGCCGCATGTAACGGTCGCTGTCAGCGTTACACTGACAATATTTTTATCAGGCAGGGTGACAACACCATTATCACTGATAATAGAAGGATTGCTGCTTGCCCAGCGTACCTGACAATCCATGTGCGTAGCCGGAAGTTTCAATGTACCGGCAGCTTTTATTATGTTGGTGTCCAGCGAGAGAGAAGATAGTGCTTTTTTTACACTTTCTTCATTTTCTTTACGAACCAGAGTGCTGGATTTAGCGATAGGAGAAGAAATGGCGTAAGCCGTTGATTCTTCTTCGCCTGAGACAGTAACGCGCAGATATTTTCCGGCGTATTCAGCGTTGTCTGGAATGTCAAAGCAATTGCTGACTGCAGAATCGATATCGGAAAACGTTTTGCCGTCTTCTGAAATGGCCCACTGATATTGTGTGTTTGTTGCGCTTTCGTCTCCGTCGCCTAGTGCCAGTGCCGTTAATGTCCGGCCAGTTACGGCTTCTCCTGAGAACCGTACAGTTGTTACCGGGACAGAATGTACGGCAGAAGAAAGCTGCCATGCAAGAACAGGGTAGCCGTTGTTTATATGTGCCGTATCGGCGGCAAACAGCTCATCTGTACCGCTGTTTAAGGCAGTCAATAGAGATTCCGCATCGGATATTGGTTCCGGATTTCCCACAGGTGTGCCGCCGGGAGCAGTCGTCTTGTCGGAAGTTTTTTCCTCCAGATAGTAGCAGTTTGTTATTGTGGCGTTACTGAAACCGCATATACCGTTTGTGCTTTCGCCAATGCTGTAACAACTGAGGAGGGTTCCCTTGCTCTGCTGTCCGGCAATGCCGCCGCTGCGGGGGCTGCTGGTATTCGTGCTGGTAATCGTTCCAGTATTGTAGCAGGAAACGGTAGTGCCCATATATTTGTTCTGGTTGCTGCAGCCGAGTATACCGCCTGCATACGCTCCTGTTACAGAAGCTGTGTTACAGCATCCTTTGATGGTGGCGCTGGTTCCGGTAATCGTGCCAATGATACCGCCGGCATAACCCTTTGTTGTTTTTCCGGTAGTGCTGACAGAGCCGCTCATAGAACAGTTTTCGACTGTACCAGTCTGGAGTTTGCCGATAATTCCTCCGACAACTCCGGTGGAATTTACATTGCCCTCTACCTTTAAGTTCTTCACTGTTCCAGTGTTGACCAGACTGAATAAACCGTAGTTTGACTCAGTAGTATCAATTTTTAAACCCGAAACGGTATGGTTTTGACCGTCGAAGGTGCCAGCGTAAGCATCTGTTATGTAACCGGAAGCGTTTTGCCCGATTGGCGTCCATGCGTGGCTGCCCAAGTGAATGTCATCGGTCAGGACAGCGTCGAGTGACACAAGACCACTGTCCGCATTGCTTAATTCATTGACATGATTGGCGAACCATGCGAGCTCTGCTCCACTGCCGATTTGATAAATATTGTTTTCGAGTGTCGGTTCAGACAGGGATGTGCCGTCCCATGTTTTGTCCGTCTGTATCTCAGCGTGCGCTAGAGTTGTGGGACACATGGATATTACCATGGCTGCCGTGAGCAGCAGGGACAGTAGTTTCTTTTTCATTTTCACATTAATTACCTCCTCAGTTTTGATTTGAATTATTTCGCGGGTGCTCTCTCCTGTATTTCTTTTGATTTTGTCTGGCTCGTCGGCGCTTTTCGCGTTTTTTCTGCAACCGTTCATGATTCGGCAGTTTGACGCCTGCTGCCTCCAGAGCCCTTGGCCATGGGCCGAACAGGGATTTAATCATGCTGATGGTCTGAACGTCAAAATCAGATTTTTTCGGGAAGCGTCCAAGCTCCTCCGCTTTTTGTTGTATCAACTGTATGTAATCCTCTCTGGTGAGTTTGTCTTTCATCATTTTTTTAATCTCCAATCCGCATATAAAAACAAAAAAGCACATTTCTACTTATTTTGTAAAAATGTGCAACAAAGCTTTTTGCAAGTCAAAAAAACCAGAAGAATGTAGCAATTTAGCGATTCCAGTGGTACTTACATCAAACGGCTGCACTCTTCCTTACCCAAAAGTGTTTTACAGGTTATAACCCTAAATAACCTTGTCTTCCGGCAGGTATTCCGACTTACTGAATTTTTGTGGAAACAAAAATTCCGATTACGGTAATGGTGGTTGCGACGGATTTACACCGAACTTCCCCTTAAATGTCATAGTGATAACAACACCGGAAAACAATTGTATTAAATTTTTCATAGATTTTACCATTATAAAAAAGTGTTGTCAAGTTTGCGACCGGTTGTCGGTCAGTTGGTAGAAGAAAAATCCTGCTGGAAAATAATATTTTCCTATGATAAAATGGCGAATAGATAAAAAAGGATGGGAAGTCAGGTTATAAAAGGAAGGAGAGTAAAAAATAATGGAAGTAGCGACAAGACGGTTTGTCAGACCGGAGTTTATGAATCATCATCAGAGTATGTATGCCGGATATATTTCAGAATGGGTGACGGAGGCGGCAATGATTGGCATTACGCAGGTGCTTGGGCGCACGGACCATGTTGTACTGGCCGCCCTGAAAGAATTGACTGTGGTGCAGAGTGTGTACAGCGGAAGTATTGTAGAGCTTTGCTATGAAACGAAACGATATGGGACTACAAGCGTAGAAATATTTGTAGAGGGGAAAGATATGTTGTCTGGAACCAGATATTTCTATGGCAGTGCGGTTTTTGTTACCATAGATGATGAAGGAAAAAAGACGCCACACGGCATGGCGTAGTTATGACTACCGGATGGGTAGGCGGCTCAGACTTAGAGCCGCTTCTTTATTTTCATAAACGATATACAGCACATCATCCCTGGCGGCTTCAAAATATCTGATTTTATCTGAAGCGTCTATGCCGAGCAAAGAAAAATCTATTTTTTTTGTTAGGGAATTTTCTGTATTATTTCCATAAAAAATCCCATCGGCTGAGAGAAGGTATAACCGTTCCCGATAGTTCGCCATATAGTATGGGGCAGTGGTATTTTTTTCTGTGAAAAGAGAGATGGTATGAGTCAGTTCGCCGGAGCGTATATCATAATCCTTTAATAGAAATTTTCTTGTACTGCTATCCGGGACGGCAGATATATAATGATAGTCATAAAAAGAATTCCGGCCGGATTCTCCGGTTATGCCATCACAGCCAAGTGCCTGTCCCTCTGCGATATTGTAAAATTTAACGGTATGGTCGGCATAGGTAATTGCCAGTGCTGTGCCGCAGAAACGAATATCCTGCACGCTGTAATTTTCGACCTCGTGATTTTTAACACGGATTTTTTTTGCATTTGTGCCGGAAGCGGATTTTGGAGTCTGGTTCAGCTTTTTTAAAGGGATGGTTTTTATTTTACCTTTATTGGTAAGCTGAACGAAAGACTGTGCGCGGAGATGACCTTTTTTGTCATAGTATTTCCGGCAGGCATATAAAAGACCGGAAGAACCATAAGTAAAGTTATCAAGGAACTGACTCTTTTTGACCGTCCACTGCTCCGGCATCTCTGCCCATGTGTTGCCCGGCTGCAGGCTATAGGCGGTATAGGTGTTTTTATTTTTCTCAAACAGAGTCAGAGAGTTTGAAACCGGATTGTAGGCGAAGGCTATGGCCTTATGGCCCTTTAGGGAAATGTTCTCTGAGAGAGGCTGTTTATTGGCGTGACTGTTTTCTGAACCAGAGTCAGTGACGGAGCCAGAGTCAGAGCCGGCAGGCAGGGAGTTTGCCCCACTGCCACACCCACATAAGAATATCAGGATTGTGATACAGTAAAGGATGTATTTTTTCATTGTCATGCACCTCTTTCGGTTTATAAACGGAAAGTTTTGATATGCAAAACCCCCACGTATATAAAATTGTATGCGTGAGAGGAACAAAGTATGACGATAAAAAAGAAAAATATAAATGAGGCAGACCTTTACAGCCTGCCCCAAACTCATGAATCTTTTGCAAAAGTGTGGTTCTACTCGTGTAGATTATACCATGCCGTTTGCCGTTTTGTATTTGTAGATTACTTCTGCATGGTTCTGCTCCTCCGTCTGGATGTGGTTCAGCAGTTTGCGGATATTGCTTGCTGCAAACTGGAATAAATCCGTATTATAGGTGGAGGAGACCAGCTTTTCTGTTGCGATGGAATCGGTACAGAGGAACTGGTCATGTTTTTTGTTTTCGGAATTATCCATGGATGTGTAGGTGGCAGATGGTGAGTAGCCGCTGACAGAGGAGGTTGCACTTACACTCGGAACATCTCCCTTGAGCAGTTGGCCGAGCGCATCGAAGTGCTCCTGCTCCTCATCTCCGATTTTGTGGAATAAATCCTTTAATTCCGGATCTTTGGCGGAATTCTCATAAAAACGGTACTTTTCTACACAGGTTTTCTCCTGTGCCTGCAAATCCTTGATTACGGTTGCTTCTTTTTCTGATAACTTCATACGAAATTCTCCTTTTCTTTTTTTTCAGTATTTCCAAAAAGAAGTAGAATATGTAAAAAAACTCATTTTCATTTTTAGCAGTTTATGATAGAATAGTAGAAAAAGTTTATGAAAGGGGTATTGCGTTATGAAATATTCGATTGAAGGAGCACCATTGCCGGTTGTCATTTGTGATTTGGAGCCGGGCGAGACTATGATTACAGAGAAAGGTGCTATGTCATGGATGACGCCGAACATGAAGATGGAGACAACGGGCGGCGGCGTTGGTAAGATGGTCGGGCGTATGTTCAGCGGTGAAGCGATGTTCCAGAACCGTTACACGGCAGAGGGCGGCCCGGGACAGATTGCATATGCGTCCAGTTTTCCAGGTTCGATTCTGGCATTCGAGATTGGCGCTGGAAAAGAAATTATTGCACAAAAGAGTGCCTTTTTAGCTTCGGAAGCAGGCGTTACACTGTCTGTTGCCTTTCAGAAGAAATTAGGAGGCGGTTTCTTTGGGGGCGAAGGATTTATTATGCAGAGACTGTCCGGTAACGGAATTGCTTTTGTCGAGATTGATGGATATGTAAAAGAGTATGACCTTGCAGACGGTGAGACGATGGTTATTGATACCGGATATCTGGCTGCCATGGATATCACATGTAAAATGGATATCGCATCGGTAAAAGGATTAAAGAATAAATTTTTAGGTGGCGAAGGATTTTTCAATACGGTAGTAACAGGACCGGGAAAAATTTATCTGCAGTCTATGCCGATTAACCAGATGGCGGGTGCCATTAGTCCGTTTATTGCAACCGGAAAATAGTGACTGAAGTAGGAGGATTTTAATGGAAGACAATACGTTATCAATCAGCGGTAAAACATGGAAGATGCCACTCAGGGTGCTTAGCCTGATTACATTTTTTGTCGCTGCCTATTCATTCGTGCAGAGTGTGCTTGTGTTGATACAGGATTATGAGAGACAGGATTTATCAATGCTTGTCGTTGTGATTTTTCTGCTTGTCACGCCGTTTGCATTTGCAGCAGCCTTGTTTTTTGCCTATTCGATACATAGGATGGCTGGTGGTGAAAAGGCCAGCCGGCAGATAATACTGGGATATGCTATGCTGGTATTGGCCGCGGTAGATAATCTTATCTATGTTTCCATTCATCATGAAGGGGATTCGGTCAGTTTTTATCTGTTAGGCGGAATTGAATTAGTATGCTTTATTATCTTCTTTTTGTATTATCAGGATTTAGGAAACCGGGCGATGGCGTTGTGTGCAGGAATTTTGCTTGTTGCCTGTACGGTGCTGGAGTTGGAGGAAGCCATTCGATATTTTGTTTCCATCAGCTATTATGATTTTACGGGATATTATTTTTCCCAGACGCTTTTGGATACACTTTTGGCAGTTGAAAGCCTGCTGTTTGTGTTTGGATTAAAGAAGAGATAAGGTATTCGCATAATTGAATTCGTACAGAGATTTATCTGTACAGAAAAGGACAAAAAGCGCAAATTACAGCGCAGAAATGAGGGAAACCATGAACGCAGTATTAGAGAAGTTTGAAAAGATTGGTATTGTACCAGTCGTAGTTTTAGAGGATGCAAAGGCTGCAGAGCCACTTGCAAGAGCCTTGTGTAATGGAGGTCTGCCATGTGCAGAGGTAACATTCCGAACCGCGGCGGCGGAGGAGGCAATCCGGATTATCTCTGAAAAATATCCGGAGATGCTTGTCGGAGCCGGAACGGTTCTGACGATAGAGCAGGTGGACTGTGCGGTAGCGGCGGGCGCACGTTTTATTGTCAGCCCGGGGCTGAATCCGAAAGTTGTGCAGTATTGTATTGATAAAAATATACCGGTAACTCCGGGAACCCAGACGCCGAGCGAGATGGAACAGGCAATTGAGATGGGTCTTGATGTAGTAAAATTTTTCCCGGCTGAGCCTGCCGGAGGTCTGAAGATGATTAAAGCAGTGGCAGCCCCGTATACCGGACTTAAGTTTATGCCGACTGGTGGAATCAATCTAGGCAATGTAGAAGAATATTTGAAGTATGATCGTATTCTCGCCTGTGGCGGAAGCTGGATGGTCAAGGGAGATTTGATTGCTGCCGGGAAGTTTGATGAGATTGAAAATATGACGAGGGCAGCAGCAGAGCTAGTGAAAAAAATAAGGAACAATTGAGATAGGAGAGAAATAGAAAATGGCAAAGAAAGTAGTTACATTTGGAGAATTGATGTTGAGACTGGCGCCGGAGGGCTATACCCGCTTTGTTCAGGCGGACACCTTTGGAGCCACATACGGCGGAGGAGAGGCTAATGTAGCGGTATCCCTGGCAAATTATGGACTGGATGCGAAGTTTGTGACGAAGCTGCCGGCACATGAGATTGGTCAGGCCGCAGTAAATTCTTTAAGGAGATATGGTGTAGATACGACAGACATTGTACGCGGAGGGGACCGTGTCGGTATTTACTATCTGGAAAAGGGAGCGTCTCAAAGACCTTCTAAGGTAATCTACGACCGTGCCGGTTCTGCGATTGCAACAGCAACGAAGGCAGACTTTGACTGGAAAAAGATTTTTGAGGATGTAAGCTGGTTTCATTTTACCGGAATTACTCCGGCATTAAATGACGAAGTGGCAGATATCTGTCTGGAGGCATGTAAGGCGGCTAAGGAAGCAGGAGTTACGATTTCCTGTGATTTGAATTATAGAAATAAGCTTTGGTCAAAGGAAAAAGCAGGAAAAGTTATGGGAGAGCTTTGCCAGTATGTGGACGTCTGCATCGCAAATGAGGAGGACGCGGCAGATATATTTGGCATCCGTTCCGCCGGAACTGATGTTACGGCTGGTACAGTGAACCATGAAGGATATAAAGATGTGGCAAAACAGCTGGCAGAACGTTTTGGGTTTAGCAAAGTTGCCATTACTCTCAGGGAATCTATTTCAGCAAATGATAACAACTGGTCGGCCATGCTGTATGACGGCAATGATTTTTATTTCAGCAAGAAATATAAAATGCACATTGTGGACCGTGTAGGAGGCGGGGACAGCTTTGGGGGCGGACTGATATGCGCAGTATTGAATGGATATGGTTCTCAGGAGACGATTGAGTTTGCTGTGGCGGCTTCTTGTCTGAAACATTCCATTGAAGGCGATTATAACATGGTGTCTATGGATGAAGTGTTAAAGCTTGCCGGTGGAGATGCTTCCGGGCGTGTGCAGAGATAGTGATTGTCAGGAGCGTGCAGGAATGAAGATGTTTCGGGAATGTCCGGAAACAATAAATAAAACTACCAGTTATCACTGTCGCCTGTTAGGAGCAGTGAGAGATGGGCAGGAGGAGGAAGTGTGCTCAATCTGTCCATCTTTGCATGGGAGGATGGAGAAAGAAAAACTAATATATAAGGCGTTTCGCTTTGCCGATTGTGCGCATCAGGGGCAGTATCGGAAAGGGACGGATATCCCATATCTGATACATTTAGTCCGTACATGGGGGTATGTCAATCAGATGACGGAAAACCGTATGGAGCAGGCAGCAGCTCTTTTGCATGATGTGCTGGAAGATACAAAGGTTACCGAGCAGGAGCTGAGGAGGGAATTTGGCGACGGGATAACCTCACTTGTTGTTGGAGAAAGTGAGTATAAGAGAGAAGAAAAGCCGGCAGGGGAGACGTGGCAGATTCGCAAGCAGGAGACGATCGGGCGTCTGAAAGGACGGCTGGATAATGAAAATGATTTGGCGGCGATGCGGATTGCATTTGCGGACAAGCTGGCAAATCTGTACTCCATGATGTTTGAATACCTTCGCGTGGGGGAACGGCTGTGGAGCAAATTTAATCAGAAAAACAAGGATATGCATGCATGGTACTATGGCGAAATGGGATTGATTTTTTCGCAGTATTTTCATGAGAAGGAGCCGGCGTTATTAGGAGAATACTGGAAATATTATCAGGAGGTTTTTGACGCTTATGAAATTTAAGTCAATAAATGAACTGGAACAGTTTTCTTTTGAGGATTCCGAAATAAAAGAGTTGACAGTTGGGAATCATCAGATTTGTTTTACCCTGAGCGGCGCTATGGTAAAGGCAGACAATACACAAAATAAAAGATATCAGGATATGTATTGCGGAGAGATTGTTCTACAGTTAGAGAATACTGAAATCCTGCGTGTTATAAAAGAGGGTATGAAGTATTATGATGCAGATGGAAGGCTGTTGCGGGAGGTGCCGGACGAGGATGTGCCGGAGATTGGGCAGCAGGAAATATTCAAACGGTGTGCAAAAGGGAAAATATTTACTACTGTAGCAGATGAGGTAAAAGAGGGATATGCTTATGAGTTTGGTATTGATATTCCCCGCGAGGAGGATGAGGAGGAGATAGATACCTACTGGCTCTGTTTACAGTTTGAACGGGGAATTGCTATGTGGGACCGTTATTGTAGTCCTGCAGAGGGAATATAAAATTAAGAAAAGAAACAGATAATCTGGAATGGAGGAAGATTATGAAACAAAAAAGAGGCAGTTTTTCCGGTGGAATCGGCTTTGTGCTGGCGGCAGCCGGAAGTGCAGTTGGGTTAGGAAATTTATGGCGGTTTCCATATTTGGCGGCGCAGTATGGCGGCGGTATTTTTATCTTGGTCTATATTATTCTAGCGCTGACATTTGGTTTTGCATTGATGACAACAGAGGTTGCCATCGGGCGGAAAACCGGACTCAGTCCGGTTCGCGCATATGCGGTTCTGAATGAAAAGTTTGCAGGACTCGGCTATTTGTCAATTTTTGTTCCGTTTATTATATTGCCTTATTACTGTGTGATAGGAGGCTGGGTATTGAAGTATATGACGGCTTCTATCGGCAGTGACTTTATGGCGGCGGCAGGAGACAATTATTTTGGAAGCTTTATCGGCAGCACATATGCACCTCTTGTTTTCTTCCTGATATTTTTACTGGCGACTGCCGGTGTCATTTTAGGCGGAGTACAGAAAGGGATTGAGCGTGTCAGCAAGTTTTTGATGCCGTTGCTTCTCATATTGACAATTGGAGTTGCTATTTATACAATGACGATTCCGGGGGCAATGGAGGGAGTAAAATATTATCTGCTTCCTGACTTCTCGAAATTTTCCATTAAGACAGTTTGCGCCGCCATGGGACAGATGTTTTTCTCCATGAGTCTGGCAATGGGAATTATGGTTACTTATGGCTCTTACACGAAAAAGGAAATTGACTTAAATAAATCCGTCAACCAGATTGAGATTTTTGATACAGTGGTTGCACTTCTTGCTGGTTTAATGGTAGTACCGGCAGTGTATGTATTCAGCGGAGAAGAAGGCCTTGCCAGCAGTGGAGCGGGGCTGATGTTCCAGACATTGCCGAAAGTATTCGCATCCATGCCTGCGGGGAAAATCGTAGCCAGTCTGTTTTTTATATTAGTGCTTCTGGCTGCTCTGACTAGTGCTATTTCGGTGATGGAGGCGTTGGTGTCGGCGCTGATAGATAAGTTTCATTTTTCAAGGCAAAAGGCTGTTATTATGATTTTAATCTCGAGTGTTATACTGGGCGTACCTTCCTCACTGGGAAATGGAATCTGGGCAAATATTAAGCTGCTGGGAATGGATTTTCTTACCTTCTTTGATTATCTCAGCAATAGTGTTCTTATGCCTCTTGTGGCATTGCTTACCTGTATCCTTGTCGGATGGAGAATCGGAACGAAGCCGATCGAGGAGGAAATGACACGAAATGGCGAAAAGTTTGGACGCCGTTCAATATACAGGGTTATGATTAAGTACATTGCTCCAGTATTTCTTGTTATTATTTTAGTGTTCTACACGCTTGCACAGTTTGGAATCATTCAATATTAAAATAAAAACGGGATGAAATATAGGGAACTGTCACACGGTATAGGAAAAACAGCTAGTGTGACAGTTCTTTTTTGTATTTCAAAAAAATGGAAATGTCTTTTTTCTGACAATATTTTTTCATTTCCGTGACAAATAAAGTTGTTACACTGACAGCAAACAATGAGGAAAGGAAGGAAAATGTAATATGATGGGAAGAAAATGGATGAAAGGAATGGCTGTCTGCCTTACGTTATCAATGTTTGCAGGAATCATGGCAGGATTTGCAGATGGAAAGGGGACTTGGGCGGACGGAAGTGTTGCAAAGGCAGCAGAAACAACAGAAGCGCCTTCGGAGTCAGCAACACCTACTGCAGAACCTTCAGTAGAGCCTACTTCAGAGCCGACAGCGACACCGACGGCATCACCGGCACCGACGTTATCTCCGACTCCGGCAGTTCCGGTAATTCCATTGCCGGCACCGACGACGGGAGCACGAGGGGGCTCAAAGCGCGTGCGTATTACATGGAGTAAGGTAAGTGGGGCAGACGGGTATTATATTTACTATCGGCCTTCTACCTCCGCCGCTTATGAAAAGGCAGCAACGATATCCGATGGAAGTAAAGTGGAATATGTTAAGAAGTCATTGAATCAGAATATGACGTATTATTTTCGTGTATGCGCTTACCAAAAGGTAAATGATACAGTTGTAGAAGGAAATTTATCCTCCAGTGTATCGGCAAAAACGGCATCGGTGGCAGGGACTTCAAAGGCAGCTAAAAAGTATAAGACGAAGTCGTTATTTACAAAGTCGCCGGCATACAAGACGTACAAAAAGATGCGGACAAAGATGAATTACAGCAAAAGCTTTGCGATACCGGGAATGAAAATCACAAATGTATCCGGTTTTTCCTGTAAGACAATGGTACCGCAGGCGATGTGTCATGCGGGGAGCTATCTTTTGATATCAGCCTATGATTCTACGGGAGTAGACTACTCGGTCGTTTTTGTTGTCAGCAAGGCGTCGAAGTCTTTTATTACCGCAATCGTCCTGCCAAGTAAAGCAAAAGTAGGTGGAATGGCATATGACGGAACAAATATTTGGATTTCGAAAGGAAGTTCTGTAGCCTGTTTCCCATATTCGTTTATTACGGAGGCAGTCAATAGTGGTTATGCCTATAAGACGCTGAGCAGCTACCGGAGTGTTTGTAAGGTAAATACAACGGCTTCTTTTATGGGGTACTATAATGGAACTTTGTGGGTTGGACCATTTAGTCAGAGCAGTGCAAAGATGTATGGTTATGGTATTGCAAACAAAACGACAGCGCCGTCTTTGAGTCAGACATATACGATGACAGTACCGAGTAAAACGCAGGGAATTACCTTTAATTCAGACGGGACAATGATTTTATCAAGAAGCTACCGGACAAAGAAATCAAAGAGCGGGTATATCTCTCAGATACGAAGCTATCTACCGTCTTATGGGAACGCTGGGACTAGTGGAAAGGTATTGAAAAACAGTGCCCTTGCAATCACAACAATGCCGCCGTTAGTAGAAGGGCTGGCTGTTTATGGTTCTTACACATACGCCGTATTTTCTTCTACTCATTACAGTGGGTGCAAGTATCCGGTCGACCGTGTGATTGCGCTAAAAACAAGTAAGCTGATATAAAAGCGTTTCTGCTTTTATATAAAGAAAAAAGAAATAACCCAGAACAGGCCTGCCAGTAAGGCAGCTAGTAACAGTACCGGAAATGCTTTGCGGGCGGTACTGAGCCAGACTTTATTTTCCTTCATAAATGCGTGACGTCTTAGGGCAAATATCACACTATGAAAGAGAAAAATTACGACAAACAGACACATGGTATTCCAGTCGTCTTTCGTGTAAAAGAAGGAAAGCAGGATCCATTCAAATGCCAGTATAGTGCCCTGAAACGGGTAGGTCAGAAAGTAAGGAATTCCTACCGTCTGAAGGGGAGCTGCCTCCGGTTTGTGAGTTTTGGCATAATCAAGGTCCTCATGCAACTGCTGCATACTGGCATATTGCCTGTCTGGGTTTTTTTCTATGCACTTATGAATGACTGGTTCGTACCGGCCTTTATAGGTGCATTTTCCGTTTTTGGGAGAATTGCCTGTCAGCATTTCATGAAAAATAGCACCGAGGAGATTCAGCAGGCTGCCAAATGGTTTCTTTTTCTTAGAATATGCGGGGATAAAGTCCAGTAGTTTAACTGTTCCAGTACTGGTTATAAAAATGTTGCTCGGTTTTAAGTTGTGATGTATGATGGGAGGCTGTAGTTTTGACAGTTGTTCTATCGCCTCACAGAGTTTGTCCATGATATCGTAGGCTTCTTCCTCTGAAAAGGTAACGCCCTTTGCCTTGTTGTGGTTCATTAGCTCGGCAAGGGTATGACCGGACAGGTATTCTTCAACTATCAGGGTGTTTTCGTCAAAATATTTTACATCATAAATGTGCGGCCATTCACTGTAGTTTAGCTGTTTGAGCCTTGTGTACAGGGAGGCTAAGTTTTTCTTCCGATACATTTTCATAATACCGTCCGGTTTACCCGGCTGTGCCATACATTTAACTTTGTACACAATGGTATGGTCATTTTGGGATAAAGGTTCTCCTGTCGGTACATATTGCTCGGTAATAAACCGTTCTTTTTCTGAACCCATACATAACCCCCCTTTTTATGTCAGAATTGTATAGCTTCTTTTTTGTTTATTATACACGTTAAAATGGCAGAACGCCAGTCTTTCTACTGTACTTTTGCGGTTTTTCTTTTTTTCTGGTATACTGTAGAATAGCCTGATACCGTTAGCCTAACGTTATCAAGTCGAACTCGTTTCGACACAGGGCAATTGCATGGTCCTTTGCGGTTATGCGGCGGATATCCTACCGTTGCTTGCCGGGACATCACTCCCAGCGAAAAATAAATTGTTTCCTTCGTTTGCAAAAACATTCCGCCGCCCTTCGCAAAACTCGTTGTCTGCCTTGGCGCTTTTTCCTGCCTTTTGGCAGCGTTGCCGCCCGCCGGTCCTTATGCACCACCTCCGTTACCGATTGCTGCGGGCAGCACCTAAGGTGCACATACATGAAAGAAGGATGAAAAAAACAAATATATTTATTTTTGACATCCTTCTTT
>DEUM01000004.1:16452-49301 GCA_002362575.1 Lachnoclostridium sp. UBA3262
TTTAGTGAGAACGCACTGCCAAAAAGCAGGAAAGCGACAGCAGGACATCTCAGACAATGCTTGGGCGGCGTATTTGCAAACAAGGGAAACAATATTTTTCGGGGAGTGATATAACGGCAAGAAACCATAGGATACTCGCCACTTTAACAGCATAAAGGATTAAGCGAATGTCATGGGTTTGACTTGACACCGTCAGCCTAGGTTAACGAAAGAAATATATGGTGTTACATTTTGCAAGGAGGAGAGCAATGGTTTTACGATATCCGTCTTATTATGATAAGTTTCATTGCATTGCCGGGCGGTGTGAGGATACCTGCTGTGCCGGCTGGGAAATTGATATTGATGATGACAGCTACCAGTATTATATGAGTGTAGAGGGAGAATTTGGAGAACGCCTTCGAGAGAATATCCGGGAATATGCACCGGAGGATGAGGATGTGTATGAAAGCCATGGGTTTGTCCTACAGGAAAACCGCCGTTGTCCTTTTTTGAATGAAGAAAATTTGTGTGATATATATACTGCGCTGGGGGAAGCGGCATTGTGTGATGTTTGCAGAAATACGCCAAGAAATATACTGGAGTACGGGGGAGAACGTGAGCTGGCAATCAGTGCAAGCTGTGCAGAGGCAGGAAGGCTGATTTACGGGGAAAAAGGTATTACTACTTTTGTAGAAAAAGAGATTGAGGACATACTGGACGTTGAGGAAACGGAGGAGGAGAAGGAGTTTGCCTGCTATATCCGTATAGCGCGGGATGAGGCAATCCGTATTTTGCAAAACAGAGAGTTGTCAGTATATCAACGGATTCGTCTGTTTTTGTCGTATGCGCAGGAGGTACAGGAGTGTCTGAATCAGAATGTTGTTTCGAAGATTTCAGAAATTGTGGTGGAGGATTTTTTTCATGAACCGGATAAGTTTGACAGCGATATCAGTGAACGTATGACGGCAGAAAAAAGATATGAATTATTTTTGCAGCGTATGCTGACTTTCACTGAAATGGAAAGCATCAATGCGGAGTGGCAGAATATGCTTTTGCTTCTTCAAAATTACTTTATAACGCCGGAGCAGGGGAGGGAGCGGTACGAGAGTGCGCAGGCAAAATGGCAGGAGTATCTTTCTGCACAAGGAAGAGAATTTGAATATGAGCATTTGATGGTCTATTATGTCTTTATGTGTCTCGCTCGTTGTGTGGACGACTACGATTTTATCGGGAAGGCAAAGCTGGCGGTTGTTAGTTTTTTGATGATACGGGATATGGATGCGGTTTGGTATTTGGAAAAGGGGGAGAACTGCAGGAGAGAAGACCGGATTATGATGGCGAGAATATATGCGAAAGAAGTGGAACATTCGGAGGAAAATCTTGGCTTTCTGGCAGAGGAATTTCTTTTTGAAGATTGCTTTTGTGTAAACAATCTGTCTGGATGTGTGTAAGGGGGGCGTCCATGTAAACTTCTTGACAATTTTATTAAAAAAGTGTAAAATATTATATGTTGTACGTGCGTGCAACAAAAATGATAAAGGAGGTGCTCCCAGTGCCAGGGTTGATGTTTACAATCGTGGCTGTTATTGTCGTAATTGTTTTGTTGGCGATTACTGCTTTAGTTGCATGGAAAAGTGCAATTTCCTATCATATAAAGGTTGGAGAAGCTAAGGTTGGAAGCGCAGAGGAGAAAGCAAGAGAAATTATTGACGATGCGTTAAAGACAGCTGAGACGAAAAAACGCGAAGCTCTGCTCGAGGCGAAAGAGGAAAATTTAAAAGCGAAAAATGACCTCGACAAAGAGACGAAAGAGCGTAGAGCTGAAATTCAGCGCTATGAAAAACGCGTGTTGGGTAAAGAAGAAACTTTGGATAAAAAACTGGACGCACTCGAGAAACGGGAATCCAAATTAACCGCAAAGGAAGCCAGCTTTGAAAAGGAAAAGGAAAAGGTTGAAGAACTCCGTCAGAGCCATTTGCGTGAACTTGAGAAGATTTCCGGTCTCACCTCTGATCAGGCAAAAGAGTACTTGTTGAAGACTGTAGAAGAAGATGTGAAGCATGAGACTGCAGTTTTAGTAAAGGAATTGGAACGTCAGGCGAAGGATGAAGCAGATAAAAAGGCGAAAGATTATGTGGTGACAGCCATTCAGAAATGTGCTGCCGACCATGTATCGGAAACGACAATTTCTGTTGTTCCACTGCCAAATGACGAAATGAAGGGAAGAATTATCGGACGAGAGGGGCGTAATATTCGTACATTGGAAAATCTTACGGGTATTGATTTAATTATCGATGACACGCCGGAAGCCGTTATCTTGTCGGGATTTGATCCGATTCGTAGGGAAGTAGCCAGAATAGCGTTGGAAAAATTGATTGTGGACGGTAGAATTCATCCGGCCAGAATCGAAGAAATGGTTGAAAAAGCGAAAAAAGAAGTAGAAACAATGATTCGTGAGGAAGGGGAAGCAGCAGCCCTTGAGGTAGGAGTACATGGTATTCATCCAGAGTTGATTCGCCTTCTTGGTAAAATGAAATTCAGAACCAGTTATGGGCAGAATGCGTTAAAACACTCTATCGAGGTCGCTCATTTATCCGGTCTTCTCGCCGGGGAAACGGGTGTGGACGTCCGTATGGCGAAGCGTGCCGGATTATTGCACGATATTGGTAAATCGGTTGACCACGATATGGAAGGCTCCCATATTCAGTTGGGCGCTGACCTGTGCCGTAAGTTTAAGGAGTCGGCTCTGGTTATCAATGCGGTAGAGGCACATCACGGCGACGTCGAGCCGGAAAGCCTGATTGCCTGTCTGGTACAGGCGGCAGATGCAATTTCTGCAGCTCGTCCGGGTGCCCGCAGAGAAACACTGGAAACTTATACGAATCGTTTGAAACAGTTGGAGGATATCTCTAACAGCTTTAAGGGAGTTGATAAGTCTTTTGCCATTCAGGCAGGTAGAGAGGTTCGAGTGATGGTAGTACCAGAACAGATTGATGATGATAATATGGTACTGCTTGCCCGCGATTTGTCGAAACAAATCGAGGCAGAATTACAATATCCAGGTCAGATTAAGGTAAATGTAATTCGGGAATCCAGAGTAGTGGATTATGCTAAGTAAGGTGGACGGAAGAAGGTCTGCTAGCATATGAAACTTGCCAAAGAATGATCAGACCGCTGTATCGTTTAGCAGGTAAAACTGCCAGACGGTATGGCGGTTTTTTTGCGTTTATTTTTTTGCTGCAAGAATGAAATTTATAATAGAGAGTGTGGTATATGATAACGCAGAGAGTATTGACAAATCAGGCGAAAATTGACGAAAAAGAATTGACGAATCGGGCGAAATAAGATAAAATATACATAAAACTATTTAATAAAATTTTAAATAATAAGATGTTTAAAATAGATAACAGGAAATAGCCTGTAATATGTAAAAAATCAGGGACTAAAAGGTGGAGAGGAGAAGTGCCAGATGCAAGATACAAAGGCTATTGCAAGCTATGAGTGTATGAATGCTTGTATCGTAAATCATATGAGACAAGCAGGGGTAAATGTAAGCGGAAGTGATATCTATTTTGCGGGTGCAGGATACCCAATTACCTATCGAAAAGGCAGTCTGACTCGTATATCTTCGGAGGGTGTTTTCGCAGACATCGGGAGCTTCTCATTTTGTAAATATTTTGGCATATGACAAGGCGAGAGGTCAGTTCTTTATTGTGGATGGGGACGTTCCGTCAGCGAAGACAGGTTGTTTTTCAGGTTGGATAGATGAGGCGGATATATTGGCCGGGTGGAGAATTAAGCAGGGTGAACTTTTGCAGATGGATATTTCGAATGGTTCTGTAATGACGGATTTGTGCAGAAAAGTGCGTGATAAAGCAAATCAGAATGTAAAGCAGGGGATAGAAATGTATCTGACCGGAAAAGTAAATCCCTTTTGGAAAGAGGCAACGGGGGAGCAGGCAATTCTCTGCATGGCAAAACAGCTAGGGAAGTATGTAAAAAAAGGCGATTTTAATATGCTGGCGCATGATGCCAATTTTCGGCTTCGTGTAGACGGCTTTTTGGGGATGAAAAATTTTCTTCTGGAAAAATTGATAGAACAGGAAAATCCTTTGCGTGAAGATTATGAGGACGTCATTCAGGAATGGTCTAAGTGGTGTATGTTGTTGTTGAAATGTGGGATATTGAAGTCCAAGGAAAATTTTGCCAGAGTTTATGAAAGGCTGGAGGAGGTGGTTGCAAGGGAGAGAGAGGTGCTTCAGAAACTGATGTAGGAAATGAGGTTAATATGAGTTTAAAAAGAGCTGTAATTTTTTTAATGATGTGTGGTCTTTTACTGACTGGCTGTGGTAATGAAACAAAGGAATCAAATATGAGCGAAAATATTTATATATTATGTGTATTTGTAATTCTTTTATTAGGCATAGCTATTTCAATAGGTGGAATTTTATTACGGAAGCGAATCCGTATAGAGTTTGTATATCTTATGATTTTGGGAGGTATCCTATTTGATTTTGTTGTATTGTTTGTAGGAAGCTGGTATGGAATCATTTTCCTATAGAGAGGAATCGGGCGCACACAAATGGTAAGAAAAGAAACGGTAAGAAAACCAAAGAAAAGAATAGTAATTATAATACTCAGCATTGTTCTAATACTATGCTGTATTCCATTTGCTAAAACAACAATGGAAGATGGGGGAACATGGGTATATATGGCGGTAGGATATAAAGTTGTAGATTGGAATCGTTATCAGACGGATTCTGGTGATAAGATGTATCGTTATCAAAACACCTGTGTATATCCGTTTCCTTTGAATTTCCTTAGTGAGGACAGGTTATGGGAAATATACCATTAAAAGACAAAGATGGGATTATCCGAGAAGCGGTAGAGCAGTATAAAACACCGCTTTACCTATATGATTTAGATTATTTTGATTCTAATATCATTAAATTGCGAGACAAGCTGTTTGCCGGAAGCGGGTTATATTTCTCAGTAAAAGCGAATCCGTTAATGGAGTTGTGCCAGATTGCATATCGGGCAGGATGCGGTGTAGAAATTGCTTCCGCCGGGGAACTGGCTATAGCGCTGGGTGCAGGAGTTCCTCCAGAGTATATTGTTTTTACCGGACCGGGAAAGACAGAAAAAGAATTAGAAGCAGCGATAGAGGCTGAAATTTTTATGATAAATGCAGAATCGATTCAGGAGATACGAAAGATTCAGAGTATTGCAGAAAAGCAGGAAAGGTAGTGCCCATAGCCCTGCGGATAAATCCTATGGATAGGAAGGGAACGGGGAAGGTTCGGATGAGTGGTGTCGCCTCACAGTTTGGAATTGAGGAAATAGATTTAACGGAAGCTTTATTTGAAGAAATATTTTCTATGCCCAATACTAAGCTTTGTGGAATCCATGTGTATATGGGTACTTCTATTCTAAAAGCAGAGGAGATATATAAAAATACTGAGTATGTAATAGAGCTTGGCCTGCGGCTGGCAAATACATATTCTTTTGAGTTTACTTATCTGAATGTTGGTGGCGGTTTTGATATTCCGTATTTTCCCGGTGAGTATGAGCTGGATATAGAGGAACTTGGCAGGGGAATGAAACGGCTGGAAGATACATATAAGAGTCGGCTGACAGAGACAAAAGTATATTTTGAAAGCGGAAGGTATTTGCTGGCAGAGTGCGGCGCGTTTCTTATCCGTGTGTTGTATCGCAAGGAATCAAAAGGGAACTGTTATCTCGTGTGTGACGGAGGAGCGAACTTTCATGCTGCATCTGCTTTTTTAGGGCGGTTTGTGAGAAGTAATTTTCCCATGTATGTCTTGGGGAAAAGTGGTAACGAGAGGGAATTCTATGTAACAGGACCTTCCTGCACTCCGACAGATTTGGTTGGTCAGAAGGTTAAGCTTCCGCAGGATACAGCAGAGGGAGATATTATTGTGATTGAAAAATCAGGTGCATATGGTTTGACTTACAGCCCATATGGGTTTCTCAGCCATGCCTTGCCGGCAGAGGTTGGATACCGGGCAGAAGGAGGATTTCATGCTCTCATTTCTGGAAGAAATGCAGAATAGAGAAAAGGGACAAATATTTTGCTGGCTCTTTAATATTGGAATAGAAAAGGAATGGTACACCGACCGGTTTCGTGTGAAAAACCCAGAGGAGGACCGGGTGGTAAACCATATGGAGGAAATTCTCTTATTGTTGTCAAGAAAGCAGGACATTTTATTACTGCGCAGAGAGCCGGATGCCAGATTTCTTAAAGAATGGCAGGAACTTGGTTTTGCCGTACCGGAGATAATCTGTCCTGACAAAGAGGATGAAACAAAGACGATAACGCAGTTAATTTTAGAGGACGGGAAGGCGTTAAAGTCATTAAAAGGGAGGGCATATAGGGAAAACATATGTCTGATTCCCTATGGTGTTACGGACAGCGAGGTGGAGCTTGCAAAATTGTGTTGCATGGAAATGATAGGTTCTACTCCTGTAGTTACAAAGAGAACAAATAGTAAATTATATGCCAAACAATTGGTGGAGAGGCTTTCTCTCGCTTCACCAGTGGGGAAAATATGTGTGGGCTTTGATGAGATTCAGAAGGAGTGGTATTGCCTGCATAAAAGATTCGGACGTATTGTTTTGAAACGACCATATGGGGCATCTGGTCAAGGGCTGTATTTAATCGAAAACGAAACGCAGTTAGATAGGGTGCTGCATGTACTGAAACGGTCGGGAGGGGAAAATGAGAAGTGGATTGTAGAGGGATGGTACGAGGACAAAACGGATTTGAATACGCAGATATACATATGTGATGACGGAAGGATTGAGATGCTTTCAATCAAGGAACAGATACTAGAAGATACTGTTTACAAAGGCTCTGCTTTTCCTGCCGATTTGCCGGGAGATAGAGTGAATCAGTATGCGGGGTATATGAAGGCAGTGGGAAATAAATTGTATCGGGAAGGAGTTCGGGGAATTGTTGGAATTGACTCCATTATGACAGACAGGGAAATGTTTCCCGTCATTGAAATCAATGTACGGTTTACATTATCTACATATCTGTCTATGATGCCGGTACAGTTTCTTAATCGGTATTTTTGTTCTATGTACTATAGGGTTACGCTGTCTGATGATTGGAGTTATACAGTGTTAACCGAGAAACTTAAACGTGTGGGACTGGCATTTGACAAAGACAGGAAGGAAGGGATTTTCTGTTATAATCATGCCTGTATTGACCGAAACATTGTAGGAAAAACGGGAAGACTCTTTGTCATATTTGTTGCAAAACAAAGAGAGGGTTTATGGAATCTGCGTTTTGAATTGGAGAAATTACTAAAGGAGGCGAAAGAGTGATATGGAAATAGAAAAACTGGTACGGGAAAAGCTGAGGGAAATTATGCAGATTGAGAATCCGGAGCAGTTATCTGCCGAGGAAGATTTGAAAGAGTATGGAATGGATTCTCTGAATGCAATTGAATTAGTTGTTGCACTGGAAATGGAATTTGGAATTGAATTCTCTGAGGAGGATTTGTTGGTTGATAATTTTTGCACCATTCAGAAATTGGTAGATACAGTGAATAAGTATTTAGATGAATGATGTATTTTTATTACAGGAGAGGAGAAGCGATAATGCAGACTGTACGGGAACAGGTCATGGATATCATAGAAAGCTATGCTGGTAAAGAGGTTGCAACAGACGGGGATATCAGTCTGATTGACGATTTGGAGTTTGGCTCCCTTCAGCTTGTCGGGGCACTGACGGAGATTGAGGAAAAGTTTCATATTTCTTTTGAGGAGGGGGAAAAGCTGTTGGATATGGTAGATAGTCTGGAAAAGATAATAGAGTATGTGGAGGGATATAATGAAATTTCTTAAAAGGTTTATCTTTAGTATTAGCTGTCTCTTGTTGGTTTCATGTGGGGAAGAAGCTGCTAGAAGTCCGACGGCGCATAATCATGACGCTGGCAAAGAACAAAATCAGAATTGTGAAATAATACAGAAGCCGGAGTATGCTTTATCAAAAGATATGCAGCAGATGTTTATCGTTCAAGGACAGGAGTTACCATATTTTATTTTCAGAATGTGCATATCGGGTAAAGAGCAGTATATTACTTGCAAACTGGATAGTAGAAATAAATGGAATACAGAAAAAGCAAAGTGGAGTGATTATATAGTAGGACGTCATAAAAATGAGGGCAGTTTTATTGTTTCCGATTCCAAAGGAACTTTTTATATTCTTTGTTATAATAGGCAGAAAACAAAGTATAGCTTATATCGAATTATGCAGGGAAAGAAACCACAAAAATTAGATATAGATGGTATTTACGAGAGACAGAAAGACAGGAAATTATTGTCTTTTAACCTTATAAATGACAATCGGCTGATTTTTTTCTTTTCTCAGGATGAAATGGATATCCAAGGAAGTGCAATAGAATACGATACTATGAGAGAAGAATTTATAGAGGGAGAGGGGCATATAGATGATATTTCTGCCAATTTTGATAAAAACGGAAACTATTATTGTGTCTCCCCAGGGCAAAAATTGATTATGAAAAAATCGCCGTATCATGAAATTCCTGAAGCTGTTATAAAGTGCGATGCGATAACAGAGGAAAGTCAGAATAGCCTGTTAATTATTCAGGATGATTTTGGATATATACTGACGAGAAAGGGAATATATGGTGGGAAGATAGATGATAAAAACTGGAGGGAAGTGCTTCCGGTGGAACAGATACAGTATTGTGAGGATTTTTCCACTCCGGTATTAGGCATCGCAAACATAGTAAAAGTCTCTGGGGAGGATAGGGAGTTTTACTTAATGACTTGGAAAAATAAGGAATGTACTGATTTTGAATGGATTCATTATATGGTTGAATAGAATAGGCAAAGTGTGATGAGAGGATGTTATATAAATAAAGCTTTAGGAAAGAGAGGTATTTAGCATGCAAAAAATTAAAAACAGAGTTAAAAGAATTGTTAGTATATTTGCCATTTTTAGTTTGATTTTATGGACATCATAGGATGCGAAGGCATATAAATTAAATAAGTATGCGTTTCGCTCCAAAAATAATATTGTTTTCCGTTGGGGGGATTCGATAAAATATAAGTCATATCTTAATCTAATTAAAAATTCCGCACTGGCATGGAATACGTATACATCTGTAAATCTGAAGTTAGCGACATCAGGAGGATATAATATTCTTTTGGGATTTGAGGCGGGATACCCAGGATATTATGGCGCGACAAAATACATTAGTAAAGAGAGTAAGACTATTACATTGACAAGCACCTTTGAAGACACTGGCGATGCCTATAAAAGAGAAGTGGTTGTTCACGAGTTTGGTCATACGTTGGGACTGAGTCATACGGAGGAAAAAAATAATAGTAAGGCAGTAATGCGTGCGGAAGGCTTTAATTTAAAGGCATATCCGTTATCAGACGATATAGCTGGAATCAGATATCTGTATGGAACAAAATAAGGAGGATGGATTATGAGAAAAGTAAGTTATGCGATAGTTATAATAATGAGCTTGTTTGTCTTTGTGGGATGCGGCAATAAAAAAACAGATAGCCCGGTAGCACAAGAAGGCAGCAACCGCACGGAAAATAATGCGGAAGTCAATTATGAGAAGGCGAATCATGAAGTAGCACAGGCAATGGTACAGACAGACAATTGTTCTGATTATAAAATGATGAAAAGAGAGGCTGATGTAGTTGTCAAGGGAAAAAAGGCAAGTGAAAAGTTTGTCGATTCCCTTTCCGGAAATGAAACGAAATATCTGCTGGCCCAGATTGAAATTACAGAGGTTTATAAGGATGGAACAAATCTAGCCTTAAAACAGGGCAGAACAATTAATGTACATGAAAATGAAGAATTTGAGCCGGCAAATAACACAATATTCCATATTGATGATTACCGTAAAATGGAAAAAGGTAAAGAGTATTATTTATTTTTGAAATATACTCCGGAATATGACCGATACTACATATTAGGGGTTCATAGAGGTAAAGTACCTGTGGATACTTCAGAGAAAATTTTTTATAAGGATAATAACGCCGCTGGAGAAGAACAAGACCATGAGGAGGTACATAAAATAATTAAGGAGGTGCAAAAAAAGTATGACTAAAAAAGCAGGAATCATTTTATGTGTAGTTTTAGGGCTCGTGCTGCTGGGCGGTATCGGCGTCTGGATAATGAATTTTTCTAACCCGGCAGACGCCACATATTCATCTTCATGGAGTTCAGAAGGAAATGAGATATATTTTAATGAGGTAGGAAACGATTCTGAATCCGGAGCAGCTAAGCTGGCGCTTCCGGAGGGGAAGAAGAAAGAATTGTCACTAGAAGAAGTGAACCGGTACTATGGTCATGATATGTCGGATTGTTATATTCCGTCTGATTTAAAAAAGAATAATACAAAGGATAAATTTGATTTTTACTATGATGGGGACAAGGTAACGAGTGACCGTTCGACGTTGTGGTACAGCGCAGAGGGAGAGAGCACCCAGAAACTTCCGTATTTAGAGATTGAGTTTGAGAAAGGACGAATACCGCTATCCGATGTCACATATCAGGACAGTGGTATAAAGAAATCCACAGTCAATGGGAAAAAGGTAAACTTTACCGCTGATTTTGCAGAGGGAAGTTCGATTTATACGGCAGAATTCCTTAATAATAAAATTGGTTACCGGGTAAGCGCAACAGCAGTCTCGCAAGAAGAATTTATGAAGGTGATTTATTCTCTTACGGATTGACAGTGCTGTAGCAAACAAGTATGATACTTTTTTCGTGCCTCCAGAGAATCATTCAGACTCGGTGTGCCATGGAAGGGCGGGTTTTAAAGGCGAAAAAAATAGGAGTTGCCTCAAAATCAATACACAGTTCTATTACAATCAGTCATGTCATTAAGATGTGGCTGATTATTTTTGAATTGTCCGATTTGAAACATTATATTGGTGTAAAAAAATAATATAATTTGCTTTTCCGTATGAGGAGTATATGATAAAATAAAGTATAGCAAAAGCATAAGATAAAAACGGTAATGGAGGAGGCAAGCATGAAATTATTGTACGGCACAGGAAATCCTGCGAAATTAGCTTCTATGAAAAAAAAGCTGAAGGGGCTGGATATTGAATTGATAGGACTGCGTGATTTGAATAGAGAAATTCCAAGTGTTCCGGAGGATGGAAATACCCCGCTGGAGAATGCGAGGCAGAAAGCGACAGCGTATTACCAGGCTTTTCAGATTCCGGTTTTCTCCTGTGACTCAGGACTGTATTTTGACAATGTCCCGGATGATATTCAGCCTGGGGTTCATGTTCGCACGGTAAAAGGGAAGTGTTTAACGGATAATGAAATGATTGACTATTACTCTAATCTTGCCAGAAGGTATGGGGATTTAACTGCCAGATATAAAAATGCAATATGCCTTGTACTGGATGATTCACATATTTATGAGGCAATGGAGCCTGCTATGGAAAGCGAACCTTTTTTAATTACAGAAAAACCGCATGCTAAGATGAAGAAGGGATTTCCGTTAGATAGTTTATCAATTGATATTAGAAGTGGAAAATATTATTATGACCTTACGGAATCAGATTCAGATGAGTCAGAGAAGGAAGATGGTTTTTTAACATTTTTTCGCAAGGTTTTGGAGCAGGAATAAAGGAGGAAGACAGTGAGCAAATACAATGCCCTATGGGAATATGTACAGAAAAAGGAACTCTCATCCTTCAAACTTACATTTGAGGAAATAAATGATATTGCCGGAATACCGATAGACCATTCCTTTTTAAAATACAAGAAAGAGCTTATGGCATATGGCTATCAGGTCGGTAAAATTTCTATGAAGGAACAGACTGTTAGTTTCAATAAGATGGGACAGTGATGATATGAACTAGGAAGAATTAGAAAAATATGTTGCTGGAATGGAGGTTTTTATGGAAGGAAAATTAAGAAATATGGCGTCGATATACATATCAAGAGAGGATGAAATAGAAAATCTGTGCCTGCGTTATGTGACGCTGCGGAGAACAAAGGGCGAGATAAGACAGAATTATTATTTTTTTGCAAATTTGAAAGAGGGTATAGGCGGAGAGTTTTGTTCCAATGAAGGTATCTGCAAGTGGTTTCCTTTGTCGGAAATAGCTTCTCTGGAAATGCCTTTTACATCAAAATATGTGATAGAACATTACTTAAATGAGGGATATAACACGAATATGATATATGGCGGAGTTGCGGATGGTAAAAAGGTGGTATTTACGGAGATGCCGGAATTTTGACAATTTGGAAGGAGATTTTTATGGCAGTTTCAAGAATCAAGGCTACTTTTCAAGGAGATATTAAAAAGGTATGGGAAACGGTTACTTCCCTTGAAAATTATGGGTGGCGAAGTGATTTAGACAGGATTGAGATTCGGGTTGGGGAGCAGTTTATCGAATATACAAAAGAGGGGTATGCGACTACTTTCTCTGTTACCGTCAGGAAAGAATATGAGCGTTGGGAGTTTGATATGGAAAATGCCAACATGAGAGGGCATTGGAGCGGCGTGTTTACTTCGAAGGGTGAGCAGACAGAAATAGAGTTTACGGAAGATGTTACTGCTAAAAAGCTTGTTATGAAACCATTTGTTAAGGCGTTTTTAAAAAAGCAGCAGAGACAGTATATTACGGATTTGAGGAAAGCTCTGTCTGAATAAATGATAAAGAGCAGGAAGTGGAGAGCTATATGATTCAAAAAATAGAAAACAAAGACGAAAAAGAGAAAATTTGTACCGAGATTTTAGAAGCGTTGCCGGAATGGTTTGAAATGCCGGAAAGTCGAGTTTCTTATGCAAAGGGAAGTAGGGAGTTTCCCTTTTGGGCAGATGTAGAGAATAATGATGCAAGAGGATTTATTGTAATGAAAGAAACCAGCAGGTATGCGGTAGAAATTTATGTAATGGGGGTAAAAAAAGAATACCAGCGCTTGGGGATTGGTGGTAAGCTATTTCAGGCATTTTACAAATATGCACAGAAAAGTGGAGGAACGTAAATGATTCGATATAGAAGCCTGCAAGCAAATGAATTATGCCGGGAGTTATTTAGAGACTTTATTCGTCACCAGAATGTGACGAAATGCTGGAGAAAGGAAAATGATAAATGGATAGTAAAAGAAGCTCCTTTTGTTGATGACTGGTCTGAAGCGGACTATAAGACGCTGGTTTCCTGTTTAAAGAATACAATTACGACAGGGGGTTTTGTGTATGCCGCCTTTTATAATGGGAGTCTGAAGGGCTTTGTTTCCGTAGAACCAGTTTTCTTTGGCAGTAAACATAAGTACCTGGATTTATCTAGTATACATATATCCGAAGATATGAGAAACAAGGGTATTGGCGCAGTGCTTTTTCAAAAAGCGAAGGGATGGGCAAGACAAAAAGGGGCGGACAAGTTGTACATATCGGCACATTCTTCTGTTGAGAGTCAGGCATTTTATAAAAAGATGGGATGTGTTGAGGCAGAGGAGTACAATAAAAGGCATGTTGAGGAGGAACCCTATGATTGTCAGTTAGAGTGTAATCTGTAACCCCAATAATAGAGCAGTACAAGGAGGGAAATATGGAAAAAACATTATTTGTGACCGATTTGGACGGAACGCTTTTAAACGGGAAACAGCGAATCAATCCTCAAAGTATAGAAATCATCAATTCTTTAATAGAAAAGGGACTCCTGTTTACCTATGCGACAGCAAGGTCGCTGGCATCTGCCTCCATAGTTACAGAAGGCTTGAATGTCCGCGTTCCGGTGGTTACATTTAATGGGACATTTATTTGTGAGGCTTCCACGGGTAAAATATTGTCACAGGAGATGTTTAACGAGGTTGAGATTGAGAAAATAAAAGCAGTGCTTGAATCATATGGTGTAAGTTTTCAGGTATACTCCCTAATCAATCATGTTGAAAAGGTATCGTGGTTTACTGAAAAAGAAAATGAGGGAATTAGGCGGTATGCTGAGGAAAGAAAAGGGGATAAGCGGCTGCGCCCGGTAAAAGACGGCAAAGAATTATATAAGGGCAACATATTTTATTTTTCCTGTATCGGGGAAAAGGAGGAACTCAAACCGGTATACGATGTCTTTTCAAAAGATGAAAGATACCGCTGTATTTTGTATCAGGATATATACAGTACGGATTTTTGGTGTGAGATTATGCCGGCAAATGCGACAAAGGCAAATGCGATAAAGAAACTCAAAGAAAACATGGGGTGCAGCAGGGTTATTTCGTTTGGCGACGCTATAAATGATATTCCTATGTTTGAGATATCGGACGAGGCTTATGCAGTAGAAAACGCAGTGGAGGAATTAAAGGCTCTGGCGACAGAGGTAATAGCTGGTAACGAGGATGACGGCGTAGCCATTTGGCTAAAAGAAAATGCGGAGGGGAAATTTTAAAATGGATTTATCTAACGTGAAATTACCAAAGATGGTTTTATTTGATTACGGACAGACATTGATAAACGAACAGAAGTTTAATCCTGTTAAAGGAACGGAAGCAGTGCTTAAATATGCAATAAAAAATAAATATAATCTGACGGCAGAGCAAGTTCAGCAGGAGGCAGATGCTATCAATCGGGAACTGGGGCGTTCTGAGCATGCGAAACGCCATCTCACGCAGGTAGAGGTGCCCAATGTTATGTTCTCACCATATCTGTACGAATCACAGGGTATTGAGATTCCGTTAAGCACAGAAGAAATTGACAGGATTTTTTGGGACGCGGCATCGCCGGGAGTTCCGACAGAGGGCATCGAAAGCTTTCTTGGCTTGTTAAAGAAAAAGGGAATAAGGACAGGCGTAATCAGCAATATATCGTATGCTCCAGAGGTTGTCGCCGAGAGGATTCACAAGCTCCTGCCTGAGAACTCGTTTGAGTTCATTATGACCTCAAGCAATTACATTTTTCGCAAGCCAAACCGGAGAATATTTGACCTTGCTTTAGAAAAGGCGGGACTTCTGGCAGAAGATGTGTGATATATTGGTGATAACTACAAATGCGATATCGAGGGTGCGTTGCACGTGGGGATGACGCCAATATGGTATATAGGGGCAGTTGACTATCCACAGGAGGAAATGCAGGAGGAGCAGGAAGATATCTGCACGATAAAGGAATGGCGGGAGTTACAAGTAAAGATGAGTAATGTATAAATAGAAAAGATAAAATAAAAAAGGAGGAATACTATGACAAAAATTTACAACTCTGGCAATATGCTTGAGACCAACCAGATACTGGCGGCATTGGAGCAGAACCATATCGCCGCACACGGAAAGGAAGTTGGTGCAAACAGCTACATGAAAATAGCGGGGGGCATGTCAGTGACCGGAACCGATATTTATGTTGCTGAGGAGGACGCTGAAGCGGCACGGGAAATTATCGAGAGTATTACAGGAATCTCCGATAGTGGAGACAGCGGGGATGAGGAATTAGAAAAACTGCATAGGTATGATTGGAAACGGCGGTTATTTGCTATTATTATGTTATTGTTGATTTTGGCATCTATAGTAGCAGGAATGTTCTTTGTTTAGCCTGATGATGTCAAGTTGAAACCGACGTGAATGGCACATTTTGGCGACCTGCCGTGTTTCTTGTCCCTACAAAAATAGACATGCAAAATATAAAATAAACCATTGACGGCTGCCTCTGTATCGGATATAATTCCGTTGCAGAAAGGGTGTATTTAATATGAGCAGTAAGAGTACCATGCAGAATATGACAGAGGGAAGGCCGTTCTCACACATTATGAGATTCTTTTTCCCGCTTCTTTTGGGTATGTTATTTCAGCAGTTTTACAATTTGGTAGACACAGCGATTGTCGGGCAGTTTCTTGGTGCGGATGCGTTGGCAGCAGTCGGGACGACTGGCTCGGTGAATTTTCTGATACTGGGCTTTTGTATGGGAGTGTGCAATGGTTTTTCGATTCCGGTGGCACAGCGGTTCGGGGCGCAGGATGAGAGAGGATTACGGAAAATGGTTGCGAACAGCGTGTGGGTGGCAGTTGTTTTTGTTGTGATAATGACAGTGTCAGTATGTTTTCTGTGCCGGAACATTCTTGTGTGGATGAATACGCCATCCGACATACTGGAACAATCATACTCGTATATATTTGTTATTTTCCTTGGGATTCCGGTAACCGTTTTGTATAATCTGTTATCCGGTATTATGCGGGCTCTTGGCGATAGCAGAACTCCTCTGGTGTTCCTTATTATTTCATCTTTATTAAATATAGCGTTTGACTTAGCGGCGATTCTTGTTTTGCACATGGGTGTAGCGGGAGCGGCCATGGCAACCGTGCTGTCACAGGGAATTGCCGGTGTATTGTGCCTGCTCTACATGGCAAAAAGATTTCCGATATTGAAAATAAGGAGGGAGGAGTGGCGGCTGGATAAAAATTGTATTGCCCGGCTTTGCAGCATGGGGGTTCCAATGGGCCTGCAGTTTTCGATAACCGCAATCGGGAGTGTCATTTTACAGACAGCAGTAAATGGGCTTGGCTCGACTGCAGTGGCAGCGGTGGCGTCTGCCGGGAAAATCGGCATGTTTTTTGTCTGTCCGTCCGATGCTATGGGAGCGACTATGTCGACATACGCCGGGCAGAATCTGGGGGCGAGGAAGCTTGACCGGGTGGGCAGCGGCGTTCGTATCTGCAGTGGACTGGCGCTGCTATATTCCATTGTCATAGGTTTTGTGTTATTATTTGCAGGAAAATATATCGCAATGCTGTTTATCGGGGAAGCAGAAAGAGAGGTAGAAGGTGTTCTGCTGGCAATGATGGTAACATTTCTGAAATGGAATAGTTTTTTCTACTTTTTTGTATCGTTAGTCAATATTTTCCGGCTTACCATTCAGGGACTTGGATTTGGAAAGCTTGCAATGATTGCCGGCGTATGTGAGATGATAGCGAGAAGTGCGGTAGGGTATTTATTTGTGCCGAAGTTTGGTTATATTGCGGCATGTCTGGCAAGCCCGGTCGCATGGGTGCTGGCAGATATATTTTTGATACCGGCATATTTTCTTGTTATGCGGCATTTACGAAAAAAGATAGCTGCAAAACCGGATTGTGTGCTACAATAAGCAAAAGCAGTAAAGGAGGCAGTGCATGTGGCTATAAAAATGATTGCGTTTGATTTGGATGGAACGGCACTGGATGATAAAAAGACAATGACGCCGCGAACGAAATCCGCATTGGAAAAAGCGGTGGAGCAGGGAATCGAGATTGTACCGGCGACGGGGAGAGCCTTTTGCGGGGTGCCAGAGATTGTGACGTCCCTAAAGGGCGTCCGCTATGTTCTGACGTCGAATGGCGCAGCGGTTTATGAAATAAAAACCGGGAAATGTATTTATGAAAATAATATGCCTTTGGCTCAGACACTTCCGCTTATGGAAAAGCTGGAGCCTCTGGAAATAATGGCGGATGCCTTTGTAGAAGGGCTTTGCTATATGAAAAAGAAAAATCAGCGTCTGATAGAGAGAATTGACGTGTCGGCGGAAATGAAAGATTATCTTGTAAATTCAAGAATCTGTGTTGAAAACGTCACAGAATTTTTGCGGGAGAAGGGGGCAGATATAGAAAAGCTTTCTATTCTCTTTGCCAAAAATCCGGATGGTACATTTCAGAATAAAGATGAGGTCATTGCCATTTTAAAGGAATTCCCAGAATTTATTTTTGTGTCGGGTGGGCTGGACAATATTGAAGTTACGGTGAAATCTGCCTCGAAGGGGGATGCGGTAATAAAACTTGGCAAAATCCTGAATATTCGGAGAGAGGAAATCATGGCATTTGGAGACAGCGGTAATGATTTGGAAATGATTCGTGCAGCAGGTGTTGGTGTGGCGATGGAAAATGCTGAGCAGGAGATAAAAGAAGCCGCAGACGTCATAACGCGTTCTAATGTGGAGGATGGTATGGCGCACACGATAGAAACGATGGTGTTTACAGTACACTAGACAAGAGTTAAGGAGGCAGCAGTGATGAAGAAAGACAGTTTGTTATTGAAGTCTGATTTTCCGGACGCAGATGTAATCCGTGTCGATGATACCTACTATATGGTTAGCACGACAATGCACTTTATGCCGGGGTGTGTGCTTCTGCGCTCCTACAATCTTACAGACTGGGAAATTTTAACCCATGTTTATGATGTGCTGGAGCAGACCGATAAGGAAAGCCTTATGGGGGACGCCTGCGCTTACGGACAGGGAATGTGGGCGGCGTCGCTTCGTTATCATGGTGGAATGTTTTATATATGTTTTGTGGCAAATGATACAGGCAAGACATATTTATACCGTTCAAGGGACATTATGGGACCATGGGAAAAAAGTACGATAGAAGGTTTTTACCATGACAGTTCACTCTTGTTTGATGATGATGGGCGGATTTATATTGCTTATGGAAATAAGCAGATATATGTAACAGAGCTGAATGAGGAAATGACCGGACCGAAACCGGGTGGTCTCCATAAAATGGTTGTGGAAGATACCGGAGATGTTCGCCTTGGCTATGAGGGAACACATTTTTATAAAATAAACGGGAAATATTATTTATTCTTTATTCATTGGGGAAAGGAGGAGAACGCCAGACGGACGGAGGCATGTTTTGTTTCTGACCATATAGATGGTCCTTATAGAGGACAAGATGTTCTGGACGATGACAGAGGGTATTGTAATCAGGGTGTGGCGCAGGGAGGAATTGTGCAGACGCCAAAGGGAGAATGGTATGCTGTTTTGTTTCAGGACAGTGGGGCAGTGGGAAGGATTCCGGTGCTGGTTCCCGTTACGTGGAACAACGATTTTCCTGTGTTTGGCATGGCTGGAAAGGTGCCGGATAAATTGTCGGTAAGTGATAACCGGCCAGGATATCAATACGAGCCAATTTATGGAAATGATGATTTTTCATATAAGCCGGATGCGGCAGGGAAGTTCCAACTTCACCCTCGCTGGGAGTGGAATCATATTCCGGATGAGAGTTTATGGACGATTGACCAGAAAAAGAGCGCCTTGCGGCTGACGACCGGAAGGCTTTGCGCCAATGTGACACAGGCAGTAAATACGCTGACACAGCGGCTGATGTTTCCGGGAAGTGATGTTACGGTCACGGTAAATGGAGAGCATTTAAGGGAGGGCGACGTCGCCGGGCTCTGTATGCTTCAGGGGGATTATGGTCTGGTTGGCATTAGAAAAGAAAAGGGACACTATTATGCAGTCATGATTGTGCGGCCGTCGGAAGCAGAAAATGTGATGGCAAAGCCGTCAGACAAAACCGTTGGGAAGGAGCTTGTGAGAGTTCCGCTGTCTAGTCCGCAGGCAGTATTCCGTGTCATGACAGACTTTCAGAACATGAGGGATACCGCTCAGTTTTTTGTTAAGCGGGGGGACGACTGGCAGAAGCTTGGAGAGGAAATGAAGTTGTATTTTAAGCTGGATTATTTTTGCGGAGTCCGCGCCGGACTGTTTTGTTATTCGACGGAAACGCAGGGAGGGACGGCAGAGTTTATGGATTTCCGGCATCGGGTGATAGAACATAATGAAAAATAGGAAAAACAAGCTTGATTTGTCCAGGCAGTTATGTTATGATTCATTTCAGAAGCTAAATATACATTGTGAATTAAAAATAAAGGGGAGTAGCTTGCGTCAGTATGACGTAATATGATATCGTCAATGCACGAGTCCACGGACTCCGGTACATATTGTAAGAAGCAAGACTTTTATTGTAACATAGGATTTATTTTGTGTTGCAATGAAAGTCTTTTTATTTTGACACACATAAATATAATAGTCAAATTTACTGACTTAGGAAATAGAGAAAATGGAGGTATCAATATGCAGATAGTAACAAATTGTTTTATTTTAATTGTAGGGTTTGTAGCCCTGATTAAGGGAGCCGATTATTTTGTCGAGGGAAGTGCTGCCATTGCCAGATTTTTTAAAGTGCCGGGTGTCATTATCGGGCTCACCATTGTGGCGATGGGAACCAGTGCTCCGGAGCTCGCCGTCAGCGTTTCGGCGGGGCTGAGCGGTTCGAATGCCATTGCGGTCAGCAATGTCGTCGGCTCGAACATTTTTAATCTGCTTGTCGTGCTTGGCGTCTGCGCTGTGATGAAACCGCTCCCGGTAGATTCCGGTATCAAGAAAAGGGATTGTCCCATTATGCTTGTCGTTACCCTTTTGGTTGGTGTTCTCAGTGGAAATCTTGTGCTGGCGGGGAAATGCAGCGATATCCATAACGTAGATGCGGCTGCCGGAGAGCTGTATCGCTGGAATGGTTTGATTTTGATTGCTATTTTTATCCTATATCTTCTTTATACAGTTCGTGTTGCGATGAAAAACCGGACAGAGGAGGATGAGTCGGAACCAGTTTCGCTCGGTAAGAGTATCTTGTTTATTGTGTTTGGGTTGATCGCGATTATTATAGGTGGACAGCTTGTTGTAAACAGTGCAAGGGTGCTGGCACTGGCATGGGGAATGAGTGAGACTTTGGTTGGACTGACGATAGTTGCCATTGGTACAAGTCTGCCAGAGCTTGTGACTTCTGTTGTTGCGTCCTCTAAGGGAGAAAATGGAATGGCTATTGGAAATGTTGTTGGCTCGAATCTTTTTAACCTGCTCTTAATTTTAGGAGTGTCAAGCTCCCTCCATCCAATCCGCATTACAATGGCCTCGTTTGTGGACTTGGGAATTTTACTCGGAGTAAGTCTGATAGCTTATGCTTTTGTCTGCTCTGGTAAAAAGATTAACCGTTTGGAGGGGGCCGTTATGGTTGCCATTTATATCGGATATACAGCCTATGCAATTTTAAGGTAGGGAGGGGGCTTTCTTGACAAAGGCAGGAAAGTCTGCTATAGTAATAGTTCAATAAGAAACTGTTTACAACAAAACAAATCACAACTGATATTCGGAGGAAAAACGAAAATATGGACGAAGTAGAACTTTTGTTAAAAGGAAAACAGTTGAAGAAATTATACAAAATAGAGTATCAGGGGATTTTTGATGAATATGGTCTGAAGTCGATAGAGATAGATTTAATGTACCTGCTTTCTCTGTCCGGCGAGAGGAACACATCAAGAGATTTGGCCTCCTTTGGCGGGATATCAAAGGCGCATGTCTCAAAGGCAATCGAGAGCCTGCGGAAAAAACAGCTGATTCGGATAGAAGAAGATGATAAGGATAGAAGATGCAGCCATCTGTATATCACGGAGGCCGGCAACCAGTGTTTGCAGGATATTCTGAATATCCGAAAAAGGATGCTGTCCGTTTTGTATAAAAATATTACCGAGGAAGAAAAGCGGGTGTTAGCAGGGGTTGCAAAAAAGGTAGATGCTAATATCCGGGACGAGATACAGAAAAAGTATGCAGGTACGGAAAGCGAGGGATTATATGGTAAGGCAGGAAAAGAAAACGTTTAAAGAGTATGTAAAAGATTGTGCGGCGCTGTGCCGGGAGACGGATTGCATTGACGCAGAATTATTTGATAAGTACGGAGTGAAACGGGGACTGAGGGATAAGAACGGAAATGGTGTTTTGTCCGGTCTGACTCATATTTCAAAGATTGAAGCTTTTCAGGTAGAAAATGGAGAAAAGGTTCCCTGTGATGGGCAGTTATGGTATCGCGGCTATAATGTAATAGATTTAGTAAACGGATTTAAAGATAAGCATTTTGGCTTTGAGGAAGTTGCACATCTTCTTCTCTTTGGTAAGCTGCCGTCAAGGGAGGAGTTGGAGAATTTCTGCCTGATGCTGGCGGAGAGCCGTACCCTTCCTACGAATTTTACGAGAGATGTCATTATGAAAGCGCCAAGCAGTGATTTGATGAATTCTATTACCCGAAGCGTACTGACATTAGCGTCCTATGATGAAAAAGTAAATGACCAGTCACTGGAAAATGTTTTAGAACAGTGTCTGCGCCTAATCAGCGTTATGCCGATGCTTGGCGTCTATGGTTATCACGCATACAATCACTATGAAAGGGATGACAGCCTTTATATCCATAGGCCGGACGAAACACTTTCTACAGCAGAAAATATACTGCTAATGCTGCGTCCGGACAAGCAGTACACGCCGTTGGAGGCAAAGGTGCTGGATGCAGCGCTCGTTCTGCATATGGAGCACGGTGGTGGTAATAACTCTACCTTTACAACCCGTGTTGTGACCTCGGCAGGTTCTGACACATATTCGGTTATGGCAGCAGCGTTGTCTTCACTGAAGGGTCCGAAACACGGCGGGGCAAATATTAAAGTGGTAGAAATGATGAATGATATTCGTAAAAAAGTCAAGGACTGGGGGGACGAGGATGAAATTCGCCATTATCTGGAGCGCCTTGTCGATAAAAAAGAATTTGACCAGAAAGGTCTGATATATGGTATGGGACATGCGGTATATTCGTTGTCGGATCCTCGTGCAAGAATCTTTAAAAGATTTGTGGAAAGTCTTGCAATAGAGAAAGGCAGAATGAAGGACTATGCCCTGTACTCAACGATTGAACGGCTGGCGCCGGAAGTGATTGCAAAAACACGAAAGATATATAAAGGCGTCAGTGCCAACGTGGATTTTTATAGTGGATTTGTATATAGTATGCTGGATATTCCACTTGAACTGTATACGCCGATTTTTGCAATGGCACGTATCGTGGGCTGGAGCGCCCACCGGATAGAAGAATTAGTCAATGTAGATAAAATTATGCGTCCCGCTTATCGGAGCATTATGGATGAGAGGGAGTACCTTGATATGGATGACCGGTAAAACTGTTGGGTTGCAGGATGGGTTTTTTATCATTGTAACCTAAGGAAAGGGCGACAGTACCACTCGGCTCAAAAGAGTTCGCTGCGCGAACAAATAGAGCCTTGTCGGAACTGCCGCCCTTTCCCAGCTAAGACTGATAAAAAGGCAGTGCTTGCAGCGCCAAGTTTTACCGATACCTGAATATGCAGAAGGCATGTTTTTTTCAAGAGAAAAGCACTGGTCTTGTCGTGAAATATATAGGGAAGTAGGATTACAGTATTTCCATGAAATACGGAACCCGTTGCCCTGCAATATACGAAGTTAAGTAATCTTTTCGAAAGATTATCACTTGTAATCATGAGGGTAATGATATAAAATGATGTAACGAGTAAAGCCATGCTCATTTGTTTGAATCTAGCGCTTTTGTGGAGAGGGTAGTAAATTTTGCAGTGATTTGGAGAGGGTAGTATGATTGGATTAACGAACAAGCAACGTCGTTGCATGGGATTGGAGGAAATCCCGGACAACTGGGACAGGGTGGAGTTAGCTGATGATTGTTTGATTTATTTTGATGGGGATACCATTCGCAAGGAGATTGACTATAATGACGAGTGGTATCGGGAAAGTAGTGTGCAGATTGAAACAGAACAGAATCGTAGCATGATTGTACCTAAAACTTGCCGTGGAAAACTGAAAAAATTGACGTATTCCAATGTGCTGAACCGGCCCGCTTATGGAATGTATTTTGCTTGGAATGGAAAGTATGGAGGGAGCATTACCTTGGCTAATTATACCACGCAGGTAACTTATTACAATTCTGAGTATGAGGGGATTTCTATTTGTAGCCGGAAGGAGCTGAAAGCATGGCTGGAACAATGGGAATCAGAGACTACGGAGGAACGGTTGCAGGAGGTGCAGAGATTTGCTACAGCTCCAAGAAGACATTGTAAGTATCAGGAGGGAGATTTTTTTCGCTTTCGTTTTGACCGTAGCCATTATGGTTATGGAAGAATCTTGTTTGATGTGGAGGCATGGAAGAAAAGGGGGAATCCTTTTTGGGATGTTTTGATGGGAAAAGTGCTGGTAGTGCAGATTTATCATATTGTGACGCAGGATTTGGATATTTCTGTGCAGGAGCTTGCTGCGCTACCAGCCTGTCCCTCACAGTTTATTATGGATAATCTGTTTTACTATGGAGAATGTGAAATTATAGGCAATATGCCATTGACAGGTGAAGTAGATTATCCGATTATGTATGGAAGAAGTATCTCTGCCTTAGAACCGGATAAAATGATTTTTTGTCAGGGAAAGGTATATCAGGAATTTCCTCTTGGAAAATGGAAACCGATAGGGAAGAAGGGAGAAAATTATATTAATAACAGCGTGGGGTGGGGGTTGGATCTTAATAAAAATGTCATAGAACAGTGTATCGCGAAGAACTCCAATCAACCCTATTGGGAGCAGGAACAGTTTGATTTCGCCGGGGATTTGCGAAACCCTAAAAATCGAAAAATATATCGGAAGTTGATGAAGCAGATGGAGAAACAGAGTAGTATGGAAAATGTGTAAGGCTCGAAGTTTTTTCAGAAAAACGATAAGAGCAATCACCAAAGAAGTAATAGTTGTAAAGAGAAAAATATCATGTTAAACTGAAAATGACAGGTTTTAAAAGGATGGAGGGGGGAGAGATGGCAAGGACAGTATCAATTGGCACACAGGATTTTGAAAAACTGATTACGGATGAGTGCTTTTATGTGGATAAGACAATGTTTATAAAAGAGTGGTGGGAAAATAAAGATGCTGTTACCTTGATTACCCGTCCAAGGCGTTTTGGTAAGACGCTGAACATGAATATGCTGGAGCGTTTTTTCAGTATGGAATATGAAGAAAAAGGAGAAGTTTTTGAAGGACTGGCGATTTGGAAGGAAAAGAAATACCGAGAACTGCAGGGGGCTTATCCGGTCATCTTTCTATCTTTTGCGGATGTAAAGGCGGATAATTTTGTGGACGCAAAAGACCAGATTTGTCAGACTATTACGGATTTATATGCCAAAAATGAATTTCTTAGGACTTGCGGAAAACTGGGGGCAAAAGACAAAGAATTTTTTGACCGGGTGGGGGCGAATATGAGTAATAGCGATACCTCGGTGGCATTGCGTCAGTTGGCTTGCTATCTGTATTATTATTACGGCAGGAAAGTAATTATATTATTGGATGAGTATGATACTCCGCTACAAGAAGCATATATAAATGGTTACTGGGATGAACTACTCTCTTTTACCAGAGGTATGTTTAATTCTACTTTTAAAACAAATCCTTATTTGGAGCGAGCATTGATGACGGGAATTACAAGAGTCAGCAAAGAGTCTTTGTTTTCGGATATGAATAATCTAAGGATGCTGACAATGACTTCCAGCCAATATGCTTCTTATTTTGGGTTTACGGAGGAAGAAGTGTTTGCTGCCATGGATGAGTTTGGCATGACGAATAAAGATGATGTAAAAGAATGGTACGATGGGTTTACGATAGGAGATAGGCGGGATATTTATAATCCATGGTCGATTACTAACTTTTTAAAAGAAAAGAAGCTGAAGGCATATTGGGCGAATACGAGTTCTAATGAATTAATCAGCAATTTAATTCAAGAAGGGGATAGGGAGATAAAAATGCAGTTTGAAACCCTTCTAACAGGGCAGACAATCTGGAGTCGAATTAATGATGAAATGGCGTTTAACCAGTTGAAGGAAGGGGAACGGGCTATTTGGAGTCTTCTTTTGGCGTCAGGATATTTGAAAATAGTAGAAACTCGCCGAAATGAGTATGGACTTGCTCTGACCAATTATGAGGTGAAACAAACTTTTGAGAATATGGTTTTAGATTGGTTTGATAAAAAAGCGGGTGATTATAATGGATTTATCAGAGCGCTCTTATGCGACAATCTGAAAGAAATGAATGCTTATATGAATCGGGTATCACTTGCTATGTTCAGTTCCTTTGATGGTGGAAATCATCCATCAGAGTCTGCGATGCCAGAAAAGTTTTATCATGGCTTTGTGCTGGGATTGTTAGTGGAACTCGCTGGACGGTATGAGGTAACTTCTAACAGAGAGAGCGGATTTGGTAGATATGATGTGCTGTTAAGACCGCTTAATCATGATGATGACGGAATTATCTTGGAATTTAAAGTTCATGACTCAGAGGAAGAATCTTCGTTGAAAGAGACCGTGCAGGCAGCACTTCGACAGATTGATGAGAAACAGTATGAGCAGACCTTGATAGAAAGTGGGATAAGTAAAGAGCGGATTCGAAAATATGGGTTTGCTTTTAAAGGAAAAAAAGTTTTGATTGGATAGGTTTTTATCAGTGTACCTCTAGGAAAGGGCGGCAGTACCACTCGGCTCAAAAGAGTTCGCTGCGCGAACAAATAGAGCCTCGTCGGAACTGCCGCCCTTTCCCAGCTAAAACTGGTAAAAAGGTAGTGCTTGCAACGTCAAGTTTTACCGGTATTTGAATATACAGAAGGTATGCCTTTTTTCAAGGGAAGAAGCATCGGTCTTGTTGTGAAATATATAGGGGAGTAGGATTGCAGTATTTCATGGAAATGCTTCATTGAGCATAGTGTTATAAGAACGCCGGTAAGAGGCACATGTTTTGTATGTGCCCTTACTGTTGCGTTCTTATTCAAACGAGAGTGTCTATGCGAGAGAATATTTTCATGAAATACGGAACTAGTCCCCTCTAAAGTTTTGCCAAGAGATTTGCGTACTTGTATAACGGAAGTGCTCCATGTGAAAGACATTTTCTTGTTAAATACGGAACCAGCCCCTTATATATCCGTCAAAAACAGTCAAATAATTCTCCGTCCCTTAACAAAAAGAGCAAAAAAAACGGATAAACAAAACAACTTTTGTATATAATGTACAAAAACAGCATACCAAAATTGTGAAAGATTTTGACTGAAAATGATTGACAATGACTGAAAATGACGTTATACTAAGTCTATCATAAAAAAACAGCAGGGATGGAGGTGAGAGATTGCTTACAGAGGAACGGTTACAAAAAATCGTTGAGTTGGTAGAGAAGTACAAAAGTGTTTCCACACAGATGCTGATGGATGAATTGGGAATATCCGAGTCTACGGCGAGACGGGATTTGAACATGCTGGATGAGCAGGGAAATTTAATCCGGGTGCGCGGCGGAGCGATGATAAAGGAAGAACAGTTCAGCACAAAGGACGATGCCGTTTCTGTCAGAAAGGATAAACATCAGGATGAGAAGCGGAAGATTGCCCGGTATGCAGCGTCATTGATACAGCCAAATGATTTTGTATATCTGGATGCAGGAACGACGACGGAGCTTCTGATTGATTATCTGAAAGAAGAAAATGTAGTATTTGTGACAAATGCAGTTACTCACGCAAAAAAGCTCTCGGACAAAGGATATACAACCTACCTTCCGGGAGGAGAGTTTAAGGCAACGACAGAGGCCATCGTAGGCGATGAGGCGACGCTCAGTTTACAGAAATACAATTTTACGAAAGGCTTCTGGGGGACAAACGGAGTGAGCCTGACAGCCGGGTTCAGCACACCGGATGTAAAGGAAGCAATGGTAAAACGGGCGGCTATGCTAAATTGTGCAAGATGCTACGTTTTATGTGATTCCAGTAAGTTTTCTCAGATATCCTGTGTAAAATTTGGAGATTTTGCAAATGCTGACATTATTACTACAAAAGTAACAGAAGAGGAATTTGCGCATTGCGATAATATTTTGGAGGTGAGATAAGTGATTTATACCGTAACCTTTAACCCTTCCCTTGACTATATCGTCAGTGTGGATGATTTTAAACTGGGGCTTGTAAACCGGACAACAGATGAAATTATTTATCCTGGTGGTAAGGGAATCAATGTATCAATTGTACTGAGCAATCTTGGTTTTGACAGTACAGCACTCGGTTTTCTGGCGGGCTTTACCGGCACAGAAATTCGTCGTTTAGCAGAGGAGAAGGGGATTCAATCCGATTTTATTGAAGTAAATGAAGGATTTTCACGCATCAACATGAAATTGCGCTCGAATGAAGAAAGTGAGATTAACGGTCAGGGGCCGCGCATTTCAGAGGGGGACATTAAGAAGCTGTATCAGAAGCTGGATACATTACAGGATGGGGACGTACTTGTTCTGGCAGGCAGTATTCCTTCCGTTATGCCGGAATCCATGTACATGGATATTATGAAATATTTAGAAAAGAAAAATTTGAAAATTGCCGTGGATGCGACAAAAGATTTGCTGATGAATGTACTTCGTTATCATCCGTTTGTTGTTAAGCCGAATAATCACGAGCTGGGAGAAATTTTTGGTGTGGAGATAAAAACGAAGCAGGAAGTGATTACCTATGCAAAGAAATTAAGAGAGATGGGAGCAGTCAATGTCATTGTGTCAATGGCGGGTGACGGCGCTGTATTTGTGGGAGAAGACGGCAGTGTATTTGAGAGTGATGCCCCAAAAGGAAAAGTAGTAAATTCAGTGGGGGCGGGAGACTCGATGGTAGCCGGATTCTTAGCCGGGTATTTGCAGACGGGAAAATACAGTGAAGCTTTCAAGATGGGTGTGTGTACAGGGAGTGCCAGTGCTTTTTCGGAGGAGCTGGCGACGAGACAGGAAGTAGAAGCAATTATGAAAACACATAAATTTAATTTCTAAATTAAGGAGGTAGCAGCTTATGCGAATTATTGATTTATTGGATTCGAAAAGTATTCAGCTAAATGGTCAGGCAGCAGACAAAAAAGATGCTTTGGATCAGATGGTAGACCTTATGGCGGCAAGTGGAAAAATCAATGATGTTGAGACATACCGCAAAGGTGTCTATGCAAGGGAGGAGGAAAGTACGACCGGAATTGGAGATGGTATTGCGATTCCTCACTGTAAATCCGATGCAGTAAGCAGACCGGGGCTGGCGGCGATGGTCGTTCCGGATGGTGTAGAGTTTGACTCCTTGGACGGACAGCCGGCAAATTTATTTTTCCTTATTGCAGCGCCGAATACAGAGGACAATGTACATCTGGATGTGTTGAGTAAGCTGTCGATGCTTTTGATGGACGAGAACTTTACGAATCAGCTAAAAAATGCGAAAACAGTAGAGGAGTTTTTGAGTGTAATTGATTCGGCAGAAAAGAATAAAGATGAAGAATCAGAAACTACCGCTGTAGAAAATAGGACTTCGGATAAACTGATACTTGCAGTGACCGGCTGCCCGACAGGTATTGCCCACACCTATATGGCGGCTGAGGCACTGGAGAAAAAGGCAAAGGAACTCGGCTATCAGGTTAAGGTAGAGACACGGGGCTCCGGCGGGGCAAAAAATGTCCTGACAGAGGACGAGATTGACCGCGCAGACGGCATTATCGTGGCGGCTGATACGAAGGTTCCAATGGATCGATTTAAGGGTAAAAGGATTGTCGTAACGAAGGTGGCAGACGGTATCAATAAACCAGAGCAGTTGATTGAGGAATCCCTGAGTGGCAAAGCTCCGGTATATGAAGGTGGAGCAGGAGATGTGGAAGAAACAAAATCCGGTGAAAAGGAATCCTTCGGCCATGCAGCTTATAAGCATCTGATGAGTGGCGTATCACATATGCTTCCGTTTGTAATCGGCGGTGGTATTATGGTAGCAATTGCATTTCTGATTGATACGATTTGCGGATACGGCACAACCGGTGGTGGAGATTTCGGAAAATGCACACCGCTGTCTGCTTTGTTTAAGTACATCGGTGATTTTTCCATGGGACTAATGGTGCCTGTCCTTGCCGGATATATTGCCTACTCGATTGCGGACAGACCGGGACTTGCGGTTGGATTTGCCGGTGGTTTGTTGGCGGCAAACGGAAATGCCGTGTTGGCAAACTATGTATTTAACGGAAAGGAATTAGGTGGATTTTCCAAATTTATTTCAGACTTTGCCTTTGTTGGTGAAAATGGTGGTAACACGGTTTCCGGTTTCCTAGGTGGAATTGTAGCCGGTTTTCTGGCAGGATTCATCGTGCTGGGCTTGAAAAAGCTCTGTGAAAAGCTGCCGGATTCTTTGGACGGAATCAAACCGACTTTGATTTATCCGCTTGTCGGGATTTTTGTAATCGGTGTCTTGATGTGCATGATATTTAATCCGCTTATTGGATTGATTAACACCGGGCTCAGCAATATGCTGACAGGAATTTCGGACGCCGGAATGATTACGGTATTAGGATTGATACTGGGGGCTATGATGGCAATTGATATGGGTGGCCCGATTAACAAGGCAGCCTATGTATTTGGTACCGGTATGCTGGCGACGGCAACACAGATGATGGCAACAGGAGCGCAGGCATCCGATCCGGCAGTGCAGGCGTGCTATATGGCAATGGCGTCCATAATGATTGGCGGTATGGTTCCTCCGGTAGGCATCGCTGTGGCTTGTAAGGTGTTTCCTAAGAAATTTACAAAAGCGGAGAGAGGTTCAGCAGTATCCAATATTGTCATGGGATGTTCATTTATTACAGAGGGAGCGATTCCATTTGCGGCGTCCGATCCACTGCATGTAATCCCTTGTACAATGGTTGGCGCCGGAGTGGCAGGATTTTTGTCAGCACTGTTTGGCTGTACGTTGATGGCGCCGCACGGTGGAGTGTTTGTATTTGCAACCGTTGGTCAGCCGTTCCTTTATATCATTGCATGGCTGATTGGTTCAGCTGTAACGGCAGTAATGCTTGGCTTTATCAAGAAAGATGCGGATGCCTCCGCACAGTAGAGACTGTAAGAGGGTAATGACAGTTGCTACTATTAAGGTAAGTAAAGGTAACAAAAAATAAACAACAAAAAAGAAAGTGAGGAAAAAGAAATGAAAGAATTTAGTTATGTAATCACAGACGAGCAGGGAATTCACGCAAGACCAGCAGGTATTTTTGTGAAAGAAGCGGCAGCGTGTGAGTGCAAGGTTACCATCAGCAAGGATGGCAAGGAAGTAGATGCAAAGAGAATCCTGGGGGTTATGGGACTTGGAGTAAAAAAAGGACAGGAAATCGTGCTGAGAACAGACGGAGCAGATGAAGAGGCTGCTATGGAAAGGCTGAGTACATTCCTGAAAGAAAACTTATAAGCGCAGGAGCGAAAAAACTGTCGGATTGGAGGGTTACAATGGTTGTATTGGATGGAAAGAGCGTGTATGGAGGCATTGCGATTGGCAGGATATCCATATTTGATAAAGGCGAAAGCCAGGTTAAAAGAGAAGTAGTGGATGATGTCCCGGCAGAAATTGACCGCTTTACGACAGCAAAGGAGAAGGCCAAGGAGCAGCTTCAAAAGCTCTACGATAAGGCAATTAAAGAAGTGGGCGAGGCAAACGCCATGATTTTCGAAGTCCATCAGATGATGCTAGATGATTTGGATTATGTCGAATCCATTACGAACATGATTGAAACGCAGAAAATCAATGCAGAGTTTGCAGTAGCGACGACAGGCGACAACTTTTCCCAGATGTTTGCTGCAATGGATGACGCTTATATGAAGGAACGTGCGGCTGATGTGAAGGATATTTCTAATCGTGTGATTATGATTCTTCAGGGGAAGGAAACAGATGGCATACAGAGTGACGAGCCGGTTATTCTGGTGGCAGAAGACCTTGCACCGAGTGAGACGGTACAATTGGATAAGAGTAAGGTACTTTCCTTTGTGACTCGTCTTGGCTCTACAAATTCACATACGGCGATACTGGCAAGAACCATGAACATCCCGGCACTGATTGGTGTAAATTTTGAGCAGGGAATGGATGGAAAAATGGCGGTAGTCGATGGGTTCGAAGGGAAAATATACATTGAACCGGACGAGGAGACGCTAAAGAAATTTGAGGAGCGCAGGGAAGAAGAAGAACGGAAGAAAAAACTTCTTCTTGAGCTGAAGGGCAAGGAAAATGTAACGCTGGATGGAAAGAAAATCAATTTGTATGCGAATATTGGCGGTGTGTCAGACGTAGCAAATGTTTTGTCAAATGACGCTGGTGGAATTGGACTGTTCCGAAGTGAGTTCCTGTATCTGGAGTCGGATACATATCCGGCGGAGGAAGAACAGTTTAAGGCATACAAGACGGTAGCAGAGACGATGGCAGGAAAAAAGGTTATCATCCGGACACTGGATATCGGTGCTGACAAGCAGGTAGATTATTTTGAACTGGATAAAGAGGATAATCCAGCAATGGGATATCGCGCCATCCGTATCTGCCTTGACCGGAAAGAAATTTTCAGAACGCAGCTCAGGGCCATCTACAGGGCCAGCCATTATGGTACCATATCCATTATGTTTCCGATGATTATTTCTGTCAGTGAGGTGAAAGAGATAAAAGGAATTGTGGAAGATGTGAAAAACGAGCTGGATTCACAGGGAATTCCGTATGGAGAGGTGGAACTCGGTATCATGATAGAGACGCCAGCGGCGGCTATGATTAGTGATTTACTGGCAAAGGAGGTAGATTTCTTCAGTGTTGGTACAAATGATTTAACACAGTACACACTGGCGATTGACAGGCAGAATCCAAAGTTGGATAATATTTACGATTCCCATCATGAGGCAATTCTCAGGATGCTAAAGATGATTGCAGATAACGCCCACAAGGAAGGCTGCTGGGTTGGAATATGCGGTGAGCTTGGCGCAGATACGACGCTGACAGAGAAGTTTTTGCGGATGGGATATGATGAATTGTCAGTAACCCCGTCTATGATATTGCAAGTACGGGATGCGATTCGGAAAATTGATTTATCAAAATAAAATTTTTGCCAAAAACGGGTGCTTATTGGCACCCGTTTTTTATGGTTCTTTTTCCCTGCCTGCTGCCGCAATCATTATTTAATAGAATTTATTAAAAAATTTAATAATAATTTAAGCCATTTTTCTGAATAAAGTAGGGCAGAGATATTGCAAGGCGTGAAAAATGATTATATAATAAATCTGATTTATTATATAATCAGATGATACAAAGGAGGCATATTGATGAAAAAGAGATTATCCATTTGGCTTTGTCTTGTGCTTGTTTTGTCATTGGTCTTTTCACCGGATATGGCAGAAGCTAAGAAAAAGTCTAAGATAAAGCTGAATGAAAGGTCTAATCCCCCAGCT
>DEUM01000043.1 GCA_002362575.1 Lachnoclostridium sp. UBA3262
TGTAGGAAGTAGCAGACAAGCTGATGTTGGATGCCCTCGGTATTATCTCTGTTGAAAGTATTTCATTGCAAACGGAGCATTTCGTGACGATTTTACCATCACTACTTACAGTCGCCTTCGCCACCGTTTTCTGCGTCTTATGACCATTTGCACATGGGTCTGTTTTCTCCCACTTCGCATAGAGCTGAATATCATACTTTTTCTCAACCAAACTATTGTTCCAGTCCGCTACCCATTTATCTACCCAATCATAATTTTTTGTATTTTTAATCAGACTATCGTCATCTGCGGAAGGGTATGGGCACCAACCGAGAAATGTATATCCGTCACGTTTTGGAACATAGGCTCCTATATCAAAAAAAGTTTCACTTGTTGTATCTAATTCATGAATATCGGATTCCTTATCCGCTATCGTTCCGCCATTCGGGTTGAACGTAACTGTAAATCCGTCCTTGAAAACAGGGGACAAGGTTTCATCTCCAAAATTATAACCTGCGTGGCAAATATTGTCCCAGTCAAAAGACAAAACCACATTGTCGCCAACTTTTCTTTGTTCAGCGAACGGCAATCCTTTCCATTGGACAAGATGTTTCCCCGGACGAATCAAACCTGCCATGACAAGCTCCTGTTTTTCATTTTGAATATAGTAGCGGTCAGGAAGCCCTTCCTCTTCTCCTTCCTGCAAGCCCGTATAGGACAATGTATAATAAGGTTCATAAAAACGTATTGTGCAGCCCCAGTTGTGTGTGGAATATGCATCAACAAGAATCGTTTCGCCGTACTTACCGCCTTTTACCGTCCCTTCAAATTGCGTACTGCCGCCACGCACCTGTTCGAGAACAAAAGGCAGCCCTGTATTGTTTACATATCCTGCATTTACCGTTGTTTCTCCACTCAAAGCTGATTGTAATGCCGCCTGTAATGCCGCCTGATGCTCTGCATCCTGCGGATTCTGTGCCAGTGCATTATCCAAATCTCCCTTGTCATATGCCGTCTTTATTACATTATAAGTATTGGTCTTGCAAGGGACAATTTTTGTAGTATCTGCCGTACTCCTTACTAATTTATTCGTGTACCACCTTGCTTTACCATCGTCCAAATCACTGTTAGGGTCGCTGTCAGGATGAGACAGTAAAAGGGATACATGAGATAATGTAGGGACAGCCGCAAACTCAAGTACACCACTCTGAACTTTTGAAGTCGTACATTCATATTTCGGCTCAATGCAGAAAGACTCGCCCGGCATAATCAGTTCATCGGAAATATCCCAGTTATTTTCTTCATTCAAAATGTGCTCAACCATCGAATCTCGTTTCGTGATTTCCACTTCTTCCGTACTTTCCGCTTCTTCCGCAAACGCTGTCAACGGCACAATTGACAGTGCCATGCAAAGTGACAGCAATAGCCCCATCCACTTTGTCTTTCTTTTCAATTTTTTCATAATGGATGCCCTCCTTTAAATTATTGATTATTATCCTGCCCATTTTGCAGGCTACAGAAAACTCAAAATTTTCTATCCTCATTATACTAAATCCCGCTCCATAATTATCTGTTCTTTCCGAATAGTCAATGCCAATTTGTGAAACAAAGTGTTGTTTTCTTGGCAATATGCTATATAATAATAGATGAGAAATTACAAACAAAACGAGGTAAAAATCATGGATTTCAAAGACAAGCTTGCGGAATATATAGAGCTGTTAGACTGTAGCGCTAAGGACTTATGTAAAAGTTCTGGGCTTTCAGCCGCCACGATAAGCCGATACCGTTCTGGTGAACGTATTCCAGAAGCAAACACAGAAAACCTTACAAATCTAATAGAAGGGATTGTCTGTATTGCACAGAACAAGAAAATCGCTGATGTTACGGTAGAGTCTGTATCGGAAGCGTTTTCCCCATTCGTTAAGAGCAGCATGGTTGATATGAAACAGTTTCAGACAAATTTCAATACATTGCTCACTATGCTGTCTATCAATGTTTCCGATCTTTCGAGATTTTTGAATTATGATTCCTCCTATGTTTCCCGTATAAGAAACGGTCTGCGGCATCCTGCCAATCCAGAGAAATTTGCGTGGGGCATCGCTGGTTTTATTGTTCGGCGTTTTCAGAATGATTCAGAAAAGGAAGTCATTGCAGATTTAATCGGATGCAAGTCAGACAAACTGGCAAATCACGATATATATCAAACACTCCTTGCCGAATGGATTATGAATGGGACTGGAGTTTCTAAAAATTATCTGGCAGGTTTTTTGGAGAAATTAGATGCGTTTAATCTAAACGAATATATCAGAGCCATCCATTTTGATGAATTAAAAGTCCCGTCTGCCCCTTTTCAGCTTCCTACCTCGAAAAGCTACTTGGGTCTGAAAGAGATGATGGAAAGTGAGCTGTCTTTCTTAAAGGCAACAGTCTTATCCAAGTCTATGGAGCCTGTCATTATGTACAGTGATATGCCAATGGGAGAAATGGCAAAAGATGAAGAATTTCCTAAAAAATGGATGTTCGGTATGGCTATGATGCTGAAAAAAGGACTGCACTTAAATCAGATTCATAATATAGACCGTTCTTTTGAGGATATGATGCTTGGTCTGGAAAGCTGGATACCTATGTATATGACAGGGCAGATTTCTCCCTATTATTTAAAAAATGCACAGGACAATATATTTTCCCATTTCTTAAAAGTTTCTGGAAGCGTTGCATTAACGGGTGAAGCAATCTGCGGATACCATAGTGAGGGAAGATATTATCTGACAAAAAACAAAGAGGAAGTTGCTTATTACAAAAAGCGTGCGGAACGCCTTTTATCAAAATCTTCACCACTAATGGAAATTTATCGGCAAGACCGTGAGCGGGACTATAATACATTTTTACAGACCGATTCCCAAGCAGAGGGACACAGGTATTTTATACTTTCATCCTTATCGTTATACACAGCAACGGATGATTTGATTGCCCAAATTTTAAGGAATAATAAAATCCCCGATACGGAGCAGGCTGAAATCAAAAATTATGTTGCCATGCAACGGAAAATAGCAAATGAGATTTTACAGCATAGCAGTATTACGGAAGAAATTCCTTCGCTTACAGAAACGGAATTTAAGCAATATCCAATCGTTATGCCTCTTTCGGGGATGTTTTATAAAAAAGATATTCTTTATAGTTGGGATGATTATAGGGAACATTTGAAACAGGCAAAGGAATATGCAAAGCAACACAAAAATTATAAAGCAGTAGAAAATCATTCGCCTGCATTTAGAAATATACAGATTAATATTCGTGAAGGGAAATGGGTTATTGTTTCCAAAAACAAAACTCCTGCTATCCACTTTCTAATCCGTCATCCGAAAATGCGGAATGCTTTCGAGAATATGGTTGTTCCCGTAATGGAATAATGATTTGTACTTTATTTTCTGTGATATGTAAAGCATATCACCGTCAATACCGACTGCCCTGCTTCCAAGGCTCTCCGGAACAGCGGTGCATTTTTATTTAAACAGATAAACAATAGGAATGTCAATCGTTACAATTAGTTCTTTTGATACGCAAAAAGGAAGGTAGCTACCCGATATAGCTTTAAAGCCAAACTAGCATTACTACCTTCCTTTTATCTACATTTCCTATAACATTCGATACCTGATATTACTCAAACTGGAGCCACTCTATCTCTGTATTCGCATTCGTCGCTTTGACATAAATATTTACAACACCTGTTGGTACCTTCGGCCATGTCGTATTTTTTATCTCACCCCACGAATTGTTTCCCTGCACATAAAGGTCTACACATTTCTTTCCGCTTTCCGGCTCACCATAATACAGATTTATCTGCCCACCATTCCCTTTAGCATATACTTTAAAATGTGACGCCTCTTTTGCTCCAAAGTCTACCGTATATTTTACATAAGCGGAGTCGCTTGTGAGAACAATCTTGCCATCCTGTATTGTCGCTCCTGAACTGCCCGTACAGTTTACCGCCATAATCTTGTCATATGCAGACGGTGTTCCTCCGGTCTGCCCGGTGTCAGAATCTGAAATTGTTATGGAAAGTTTTGCTTTCCTTCCTGCACTGAACGTAAATGTCAGCGTCGTTGTGCCAATCTCCTGTTTTGCCAGATAAGCCGCCGGAATCGTTACCGTATTTCCCGACACAGTATAATCCGTCCCCTTGCTCAACACCGTACTTCCATTACTGACAGATGTTAGTGTATTTCCATTTAATGTCATTTCCATTGTAACGGCTTTCTGCTTTCCTTCTGCCTTATCAAATTCAGCCGTCGTCGTGCTAATCGTGGAGGTATTGCCCACCTGTGTACCATCCGGCAGCCATGCGCGGAATTTTCCGCTGCAATGCAAGAGCCCCATCATGTACAGGCATCCATCATAATAGCGATATTTTCCTGTAGTCGGCGAAATATTCCAGAAGTCCTCGACAAAATCCCATGCAATGGACTTACTTGCTGCTAACGAAGCTGTTGCATTCATCGCCACCAGTCCCGGAGAGTGGTCTTTATCTAACTGCTTTCCTGTAATCTCCCATTGATTTCCGTAGGAATTTACACCATGCGAGCCTAAAAATGCCTGTATTCTATCGGCATGTGTCGTTGCCCAGCTATCTTTTGCCCACCAAGCATAGTCACAGGCAATATTGGCTGCAATTCGCCATGCGTCAAACCTAAAGTCAGCATGATTTCCCGTTTTATTCGGTGTACCATCAAATTCCGAGTAATCCGGGCCAAGCCCTGTTGTCTCATTTGTCGCCTTTTTGAAATACTCACGGCTTACCTCTGCTGCCTCGCTCCAAAATTCGTTGTTCTTATCTGCCAGTTCTGCCCACACTTCATAAAATGCCGGGAGATGATAGGATGGATCCGTATGTGTAGCTGAATTTCCATATGGAACAAATACTACCATTTTATGCGTGGAATTAAACATATTTACTACTCCGCCGCCACCGTCGCTACGCGACATTACTTCATCCAAAATCTTCTGCGCCTCGGCTCTGTAGTCATAAATGCCCTCTCCGTCACCCCAGCGGGCAGAAGCAAAGAACAGGGAAGTTGCAAAATACTCCTCTCCATCAGGAGCAGGGTTCTGATCCTTTTTACTTCCATCTTTTCCACACTGCCATGCAAAGTATCCTTTTCTCTCTCCATCCTTATGATACATGTAGGTCTTTGCCCATTTCCAAAGCCGGTCAAATTCTTCCTTCTTATTCATCTGTACACAAATCATCATGCCGTAGGACATTCCCTCGGAACGGACGTCATCGGTATCCGCCGTATATATGTAAGCCATATCATCTCCGACCGGATAATAGATTCTCTCCTCATCCGTTCCATAAAACAGCTTCTGCCATGCTCCGTTTACCTTTTCTTCTACTTCTTCTTCGGTCTTCCCCCACTCACAGAACAGATTGCGGTACTGTCCACTGGCTACTGCACCAACCTTTGCAGGAACCGGAGGATCCGGAATCGCTCCCAGACACCATACTTCAAGATTTTTTATATAGGTATCATTTGTTCCGTCGTCATCCTCTAAAAGCAATTTCACATTTAGACTTCCTGCTGCCTCTGTCCATTTAAATTGAACTCTCTGAACTTCCTCGGTCGCTTTAGTAAAGCTCACACTTCCCTTTTTCTCTTCATTGATATAGACAGAAACACCTGCTTTTGATCCCTCTTTGCTGGAAGCTCCCGTCAGACGGATTTCATAGATTTTATTTGTATCCGGAATATCTATCGCTGTTGTACAGTAGTTGCCGTTTATATACAGTGCCACTCCTGCAAACGGTTCCTCAATGGCACCCGGTGCATACTGTCCATCACCCTTTACCAGTTCCATAGCCGCCGCATTCACACTCGTTACCTTGACCTCCGGCTCCTTTGTTCTCGCTGGCGTTGGTTTTATGGTTACTGCCGGATTCGTATTCGACGGCTTATTTGTATTCGATGGTGTATTGGTATCCAACGGCTTATTTGTCCCCGGTGCCGGATTTGTATTTGACGGTAAATTCGTCGTACCCGGCGGTGTATTTGTGCCCGGTGCCGGATTCGTATGTGCCGGCGGATTCGTACCCGTCCCCGGCTTTCCGCTTGTCGATGGCTTTGTGCCGGATGACGTACCTGTCCCCGATGGCGGGGTTACGTCCGACGGCGAATCGGTATTGCTTGGAGATTTCGACTTAACCGGCGGTTTAGCCGATGACGGTTTCTTTGTTATCACAGGCTTCTTTTTCTTTTTAACAGTTACTTTTGCCTTAAGCACAATTTTCTTCCGTCCTCTTTTTACCGTACAGGTAACTTTCGTCTTTCCCTTCTTTTTTCCCTTAACTACACCTTTTTTACTAACGGAAGCTATCTTTTTATTTTTTACCTTCCATTTCACTTTGTCTTTCTTCTTTTTGTTTTTTACCTTCAGCTTAACCTTTTTTCCTACATACACTTTAACTTTTTTCTTATTTAGTTTCAATTTCTTTGCTGCTTCTACCTTTTTCATTTGTACCGGCGATATTACCGATGAGAAAAGAAAGCAACATGCCAGAGCGATACTCAGTATACGTATGGCACTTTTTTTCATTTTGTTCATACTATCACACCTTCCTCCTAGCCAAATTTTCCCCATATAGCAATACGGTATTATATATAAGTATTATTATACACATTTTTGTGAAAAATGCTATAGAAAAAGTGTAAAAAACTAAAAAAATTGTAAATTTTTTATATATATATTGGATAACCTATCCCATCTTACCACTTAAGTCAGAAATGTACTAAACAAGAACATCAACAAAGGCATCCTGACTGCTGTTTTCTGTTTTCTCCTGTGCAGTCTTCTCTACCTTTTCCTTATCCGTTTCCTGCGTCCCACCATTTTCTGACTCTTTCATTTCCTTATCCACGCTCTCCAATATATCCATCTGTGCCGCTGTGGCATTTGCCGCTCTTTCTTCAAGCTCAGCCAAAGCCTCCTGCTTATCGCTCGTATCCCCGCCACGGGCAGCATCCTGCCGGATTTCCGATTTTAAAATACGTGCGCTTCCTTCTATATCCGTTGCCACACTGTTTTGTACCTGCGCCTGATTCATAGCGGCATCGGCAGAAATCATTGCCTCCATGGAACCGCCTTCCGTCTTTTGTTTCTGCCTTTCCTTCCGCTGTTCTATCTCATGCTGCCTGAGCTGATTGTTTAAGTCATTGATTTGCCTCTGAAGCTCCTGACGCTTCTTCATTTTTTCCTCGGGACTCATCCCCTCTCTGGATGAGAGCGACTGCAATTGCTTCTGTACATTGGCAATCTGGCTTTGGATTCCCTTACTGTATGCATCCTGCGGTTTTCCAGCCACACCGGCATAACTCGTCTCCTGACCGTTATAATTGCTGTTAATCCTCATTTTTATCATTCCCCCTTCGTTTTTTCGATTATGTAACTCCTATTTCGGACATCTCCATAGAAAAATAAAGCACTTTGTCGTCAGACAACTTTTTTATGTTGTGAAGCACTACTCCAGCATGAGCAGGACACTGAGGACAAACCTTTTCCCATCCTGAATGATATCTATATCTCCAAAATATTTCTGCGCCACTGCCCGTATGCTGGCAAGTCCATAACCATGTGCCTGACTATCCTCTTTCCCTGTTGCCGGCAGCCCGTTCTCCTCATCAATAAGCAAATCTCCTGTAAAATTATTCTCGATTTCTATCATAAACGCATTTTTCTCCCGGTATGATACAATGTGAATATATGCGTCCCTCTCTTTTTCCGCACCCTCTAACGCATTATTCATCGCATTATTTAATATCACACTGATATCAAATACATTTATCCCCCGCCCTTCCGGAAAATGAAAATCGCAGGCAAAAGCAATGTCCTTACTCTCTGCTCTCTTTTTACTCTCCGTCAAAATCACATCCGTTACCGGATTTCCGGTTTTTAACTCCGTCGACGCCCCGCTCAGTTCCTCCTTCAGCCCTGTCAGATATTCTTCCGCCTCCTGCCGTTCATTTTTCATAAAAAGATTTTCTAACGTCATCACATGGTTTCCCATATCATGCCTCAGTCTGCGTATATCCTGATAATGCGCTTCCACTTCTGCGATATGATGTTTCATATTTTCTATTTGCTCCCATAAAACGGCGTCTTCCTTTTCTTTCCTGTGACTGCTCCTGATTTTCTGATAGGCAAAAATAGACATACTTATTGTAATCATAGAGATTATCTGATATATTACCTTCAGCCACCAGTATTCAGTATATACATTCCATATATACCGGTCCGTCTCACTTAAATAGATGTCAGAAAAAAATTCAAAAGCATTGTAACCTGCCAGGACGGACAGGGGAGGAGCAAGCATCAGCGCCAGCTCCTTTTTCGTCATATTTTCTTCCTTGCAGCTATATACCCGGTCTATCATATATACAAGTAGCTTCATAGTAAAAAACCGTACAAAAATATAACATATCTCTATTATCACATAAACAACAAACGAAGGAACCGGCTTATTTCCTATCGAAAATAAATCGGAAAACCAGAACAGCCAGCTTCTCGGCAACAGAGCGATACTATAGGAAATCCATTCCAAAATATACATAATGACTGCAAGAAAAATCTTCTGCTCCGCATTTTGGCGGTCTGCAAACAGGATAACAATAAGCGCCGCCGATACTCCAACTGCATGCGCTTTCATCTTATCTATCTCAAAAGGCATGAAATACAGAATGAGCATCACGACAAAATAAGCCAGACCGGCAAAAAAGGCGCCCTTTCTCCGGTTTTCCTTTAGAAACGGTTGAATCAATTTAGAAAAAAGATACGCGATTCCCCCTAAGTTCAGCACCGCTACTATGCGGGACACTATGAGCCAATATATTTCCATCAATCTTTCCTTTCTCTCTGATTATATTTCAAATAATGTTTCACAAAATCCGGATATTTGGTTTTCGCCAAAATAGCAGAACCCTTCTCCAGATAAATGGTCGAGGAATCGTATTTCACGATGTATTTGAAATGAACCAGATATGCCCTGTGTGTCCTGAAAAAATCTCCTCCCAATTGCTTCTCAAGAGCAGAGAGTCTCCCGTAATATTCGATTTCCCCATCCGTCGTATGTAAAAGGACTTTCCGGTTAAAAACTTCTGCATAAATAATGTCCTTTACCCACACCTTTGTGCTCGTCCCACCCGTTTTTATCAAAATACTTCTTCTCTCGTCTTGCTCTTTGTCTGCACGAGGAATCTGAACGCCCTCCTCATACTGCCTGACTGCGCTCAAAAGTACAGAAGAAAATTTCTCTTTGGAAAAAGGTTTAACAAGATAATGAAATGCCCCCACGTCAAAGGACTGAAACACATACTCCTCCAGCAGCTCCTTTCCCGTCCCATAATACAAAACTTCTGCTTCCGGACAGATTTCTTTTATTCTTCTCCCAAGCAGTTCCCGTACATCCTTTTCGTCATCACAGACCGCTATTCTCATTTTTCCTCCATTCCGAAGCGTCACAAATTTTTGATTCAAGTTTTCTCCGCTGATACAAAGTGCTGGCGGGAAGACCACCAGCATTTTTAAGGCTATATTGATTATATCGGAAAATATAGGTTCACTGCAATACAATGATGTAAAAAGTCACTATTTTGTTGTGAAAAAACACACTGGATTCTATTAAGAAAAAATCCCCCCGCCGGCATCGCCGCCGGCAAGGGGATAATCGCCACATATGTGGCATGGCCACTCCCGTGGCCTCAAAGGGGAGGATAAGTATTCAACCTTTTCATAGGTAGAATACAGCCTTACAGAGCAGAGGGGGAATCGGCTCTGTACTGCTGATAATAGTATTGTTGCCACTTTATCTGGGTTTATTCAAAAAAATTAAAATTTTTAATAATCTTTGCATTTTTCCCTATTCTATGCTATATTCATTACTGTCAAAAGAATACGGACAAGCTTTTGTCTAAAGATTTACAGGAGGCTTTTGTTATGGCATTATTACAGGAATGGCGCGATTACGCTTATAGTGAGGAAATGCAGAACTCCAAAGAGGGAGAAAAACTCTGGAAAAATTATTTTGAATTAGAAAAAGGTATTTACGAACAGCTTTTGGCAACCCCTTCTGAAACCGTAGAAGGCACGGTCGAAGAACTCGCTGAAAAGTATAATGTTCCTCTTTCCATGATGGTTGGGTTTTTGGACGGTATCAACGACAGTCTGAAAGAAAAAAATCCAATTGATACTATGGAGAAGGACACTACCGTTAAAATTGAAATTGATACCGAAAAATTATATTATAATATGGTTGGTTGCGGCGCCGAATGGCTGTACAACCTTCCCCAGTGGGATGATATCCTGACAAAGGAGCGACAGAAGGAATTGTATCTGGAGCAGAAAAAATCCGGTACGGTTCACAATGAAAACCGTAAAGTTGGGCGCAATGATCCTTGTCCGTGCGGAAGCGGTAAAAAATATAAGCATTGCTGCGGCAGATAAGGTGCGGCTGATAAGCGCGCACCTCTGGAAGAATTGTCTATGACAATTCTTCGCTCCGCACATGAGAACTTTTTTTCATCAGATAAGGTGCGGCTGAGAAAAACTGAGAAAAGGCATGCCGGAGACCTCCGACATGCCTTAAAATTTTCTCATGACACATGGAAAACCTACTGTTTTTCCATCTTCATCTCAACTCCGCTTACATTGCAGACAAGCTGGTTATCCTGGAACTTATAGGTAACGGAATTACTCTTATTGTCACCCTCATAAATAATAATTCCTTCGTCATTTTCTTCCCACTTGCTTTCTCCAGTTTTGCTTCCTGTCGAAATCTTTGCAGTCCCATCGCTCTCAAGTGTCATCGTCAGCTTTCCACCCATAAGCTTCTCAAGCTGCTCCATAGGAACCTCTGTACCGTTACTGCTTCCACTTACCATCTGCCATTCACCAACATACTTTGAATCACTGCCGCATGCCGTCATCATAACGACACACATAACAACAGTCAGCATCATAGCGATACCTTTTTTCATTGTTATTTCCTCCGCTTTCTTAAATTTTTTCGCTGTTATATATACAGCTTTTATAATTACAAATGCAGTATACCACATATAAATATAAATTTCTACATAATTTTAACTATAATTACTCATAAATTGCTTTTGCGATTTCGACCTTATTCATCGAGTAGAGATGAATCCCATCCACGCCGTGGCTTAACAAATATAACAACCAAGAACGACTCATATCCATCTTTTGTGATTTTTATAATTTCTTCCCGATACCACATCATTCATCAAGCATTATCGTCCCCTTTTTTGCCTTCGCCTTCAGTCTCGCCATCTGCTCTCTCTCAATCTCCTGTATACTTTTCTCCGGTTTTGGCAAATCCTCCGGCATTGTTCCTCCGATTTTCTCAATTGCCGTACGTACCTCTTTTCCGACATTATAATGAACACTTGTCGCCGCATCCGCACCCTGTATTCTGTCCTTCCGCAGCTTCTCCTCTGTTTGTGAAATGCGGAAAAGATTGGCGATAAGTTCTGTGCTTCCCATATAATCAAGAATCTTCTGCCCAATTTTTAGTTCTTTCCTTGCATGAATGTCTTCTACATCTAATCCGCCATAAAGTCCCATATATCCGGCATTTTGGAATATTGCAAATTCTTCATTGGTAATCACTCCGGCATCATGCGCCGTTTCCGCCAAGAGCTGATTCCACTGTTTGATATCCCCACGAACAACAAGACGCCTTCTATCTTCATCTAACTGATTAAAATGGTCTGCAACTTCTTGCCGATATGTCTGTATAGCAAAATAAGTTTGTCCTAAAGCAATTACTTCTTTTCTTGGATCACCGTTTTGAACAATCAGATAACAGGCATACCTTGATAGTTCATAATCCTTTATCGGCTTGTTCGTTACACCAGCATCTACGATTTTGCTGACCTCAGCAAAATCGTCAAACACATTATGACCACTGTTCTCACAGGCAAGCATGGCTCTTTCAATGACCTTATTAAAGTTTCTCCATTGTGTATATTCCAATACATCCGCCAGTTCTCTCGCACTCCAAAACTCCGAGCTATCTTCTCTGATATGTTTAATATCCTCAAATTTTTTATATTCTTTGGCCTTCAATCCCACCATACTATCACCCTTCTAACATAATTTTAACTATAATCACTCATAAACTGCTTTGGCAATTTCGACCTTATTCATAGAGTAGAGATGAATACCATCCACACCATGGCTTAACAAATCCTCCATCTGCTTTTTCGTGTACGCCAAACTAGCCTTTTTCAAATCTGCCGGGTTATCCTTATACTTTTCAATCGCCTCTGCCAGTTCCTTCGGAATCTTTGTGCCTGACAGACCGACAATATTTTTCACCTGACCGAAGGAAGTAATTGGCATCAGCCCCGGAAGAACTGGAACTTCAATTCCCACCCCACGCACCTTATCCAAAAAGTGGTAAAAGGTCTCATTATCATAAAAAAGCTGAGTAATCAGAAAATCCACGCCTTCCTCCACCTTGATTTTTAGATTAGCGATATCTTCATCCAGACCTGCCGCCTCCTGATGAATCTCTGGATAGCAGGCGCCTGCCACACTGAACGGATAGGCTTCTCTGACATCCTTTACTAAATCCGAAGCATGCTCATAATAACGTGCCGCAAACTGCTCGTCACTCATCCATAATGGCTGGTCACCTCGCAGAGCCAATAGATTATGTATGCCGTTCCGGTACAAATTTGTCAAAAAATTGGTCAGAAATAATTTATCCGGAATGGCCGCACAGGTCAAATGTGTCAGTGCCTCAATGCCACACTGGTTCTGAATATAAGAGGCAATCGCAAACGTATTTTCCGCTGTATTCCCTCCTGCCCCATAGGTAACACTGATAAAACTTGGATGCAGGGCTTTAAATTCATCCAATGCATCATATATAACGGAAACATCCGTATCCTTCTTTGGCGGAAATACCTCCAGAGAATACGTCGGTCTGTTTTTGTGAAATAAATCTTTAATCATGCTAATCTCTCCTAAACTATACTATTTCTGTATAGTATAACACAAATCCGGCTATTCTGCAAAGAAACGAAGCATATTATAGGAATGAGGTTCGAGCGTTACCACACTGTCCTGAACACCGCTTCCCTCCTTCGGCGTAATCTTTTCCGGCTCATCCGGAGAGTTGGACGCCTTCAAATCCTCATGATTGAGTACCTTGTGCTCAATTGGTTTCAATCCCTTAAAGCCTGTCAAATCAAGTTCTAGCCGGACACTGTCTTTCAGATTCCGATTCACTGCAAAAACCGTCAGCTCCCGCTCTTTTTCATTCCAGACGACGGAAGCATCCACATAAGGAATCGCTTCCTTTCCACCCGCCGCATAGGCATCACAGATAACCTCCGGGGCAAGCGCCTCTCCCTTTCCGTAACGTGAAGCGTACATATACGGATAGAAAATAGTCTGCAGCCACATCTTTCCTCCTGTTTCCGTCATAATCGGCGCAATGACATTGACAAGCTGTGCCAGACAGGCAATCTTCACACGGTCTGAATGGTTAATCAGTGTATTTAACAGGCAGCCTACTACCAGCGCATCTTCCATATTGTAAATATCCTCAAGAAGCGGAGGCGCTACCTGCCACTTATCAATCTTTTTATCCTGCTCCTGCGAGTGAAACCATACATTCCACTCATCAAAGGAAAGATGAATATCCTTGTCCGCTTTCTTTTCTGCCTTTATCTTATCGCAGATGGCAACCACCTTATTGATAAAGGACGCCATATCAAGCGAACAACCAAGATATCCCGGTGTATCATTATTCGGATTGCCAAAATACTCGTGCAGAGATAAATAATCAATATGGTCATACGCCTCGCGCAGAACCGTCTCCTCCCATTCCCCAAAAGTTTCCATGTTCTGATGGGAGCTGCCGCAAGCCACGAGCTCAATTGAATCATCCGTCCATTTCATAATCTTCGCCGCTTCCGTCGCCGCTCTCGCATACTCCAGCGGCGTCTTGTGCCCAATCTGCCAAGGCCCGTCCATCTCATTTCCGAGACACCATGTATGGATGCCAAACGGCTTCTCAAACCCATTTTTGCGGCGCATATCCGCATAATATGTATCGGTTACGGAATTGCAGTATTCTACAAGGTTTCCTGCTTCCTCCGCCCCTCTTGTTCCAAGGTTGACTGCCATCATAATTTCTGTGCCGGCACGTTTTGCCCATTCTTGAAATTCGTCAATTCCTACTTCATTTGTCTCCACCGAACTCCATGCCAGCTCCATCCGCTTTGGGCGTTTTTCCTTATCACCTGTGCCATCCTCCCAACAATAACCGGACACAAAATTTCCCCCCGGATACCGTACCATTGGCACCTTCATCTCACGAATCTGATTCATGACATCCTGACGGAATCCCATGTCGTCCGCTGTTTCATGCCCCGGCTCATAGATTCCATTATATACCGCCCGCCCCAGATGTTCGATAAAAGAACTGTAAAGACGGTCGTCTATTTTACTGATTACCTTTTCTTTGTCTGCTCTGATTTTCGCTTCCATCATCACAACCTCCAATTTTAATTTATTTTAAACTGGTTCTATTTCCGTTCCCCGACTTCCCTTATCCGGTAAAATGCCTCTTTCGCCTTGCAGTCCTTATCCCATAAATACAGACACTGTACAAGGTCGTCATACAGCGGATAATCATCACAAATTCCAAATACTGTGACACTGGTAATATTACATGGGCCGCCGCCATTTGTATCCATTTTTTTCAAAAGCTCAAACATCTCCTGATAGCGGTCTGCCTGCAATTTCAGTGTGTCCTCATTGCGGACATCGGACTGCTCATCTATCATAAAACTCAGCTCTGTTATCTGGATTTCCAGCCCAAGCTTGGCATATTCGTTCAGACAGGTCTCAAAACTGTCCTCACTTTCGCCTTTCAATTCCGACGGATAGTAAAGGTTGACCGTCGGCTGAAGTCCGATACCATCAATCAAATTATCTTCTTTCAGCTTCTTGACAAGCGTAATAATATTATCTCTTTTTACCGGCATAAATACATTGTAATCATTGTAAAACAGCTTTACACCATCTGCCGCATACTTTCTCGCATACTCAAATGCCTTATAGACATAATCCATACCCATGACTGCATACCAGTAGTTATCGCCGCCGTTAAACTTTGTACGGCACGCCCAGCCGTCCTTGCTGTCCGAATCTCCGCTCCCCACATCATCGACACTCTCATTCACGACATCCCAGCAGTATACGACACCGGGATAATTCTTCTGGCAATACTCCATAACCTGCCTTATATAGTTTTCCATCCGCTTCGCCATAATCTCTTTGCTGACATATCCTTTATCCTCATTATAACCTTTTTTAAAAAACCATTCCGGCGTCTGGTTATGCCATACCAGTGTATGTCCCCTCATCTGGATACCGTTTTCCTTACAAAAATCAAGGCTTTCCTTGCAGGAGTCAAAATTCACCTCTACATCCGTGACTTCCTCTTTACTATTTTTTGCCGCCTTTGCACAGGCTTTTTCATCCAATAAATAGCATGGCTTCATCAAGTTACTGAGAGACGTTGAGTTATAATGTTTTTTAAGCACCTCTGACATTCCCTCATGATGTATCGCCGCCGTTTCTTTATCCGAGCCGTTTATCGCTGCCCCCATCATAAAATATTCCGAATACAAATCCTTCAGCGCCGGCCCGTCCACATCACTCACTTCACGCGCAGTAACGGAGGATGCTGTTACCGCACCCTCCGTTGCCTGATTTTTTGTATCGTTATTATTTCCCTCCGCTCCTGCACAGGCAGTCAACGCCAGTGCAAGAACAAGACATATTTGAACCTTTATTGTTTTCATCAATTTCACTTTGTTCCCTCCAATAAGCTACAGCCTTCAAAAACACCAATCTGCTCCACACCTCTTAATAATGGTGCCGCATATGTCAGCCCGGTACAGTTTTTATATGTGTATTCCAGCTTCTTCACTGTCTCTGGCAACACTGGCGCCAGTTTCAGCGCCGTACAGCCATAATAAGTCATTGTCATTCTGGTTACACCGGACGGTATCACTATCGGTACCTCCTGAAGTGCTGTACAATCACTAAATGTATTTGTCATGCCAGTCAACGCTGCCGGCAATTCCGGTGGCATAAGCAGGCTCTTGCATCCGCTGAAAGTCCAGCTCATATCAGTAACACCCGCCGGTATCTTTGGAGTCGCTGTCAGACTGGAAGCATTTTTAAAGGTTGCATATAGGCTTGTTACCGTATTCGGAATCTGCGGTACTGCCTGAAGGGAAGAACAATCTTCAAATGTATTTCTTAACTCCGTAATGCCATTTGGCAGTCCTCCGGTTACAGACACCAGCTTTTCACAGCCCTTAAATGCCGCGTACATATCTTTTACCGTTTTCGGTATATTTGCAACTTCCTCTAATGCCTTACAGTCAAAGAACATATAAGCGATTGACTCAATATCCATATTGTCGGCAAACTGAACACCCTTGATATCACAACTCTTTACGTTTGAAGTAAACAGTCCTGTCGTATCCCGCCCTTCACATTCCTTAAAGGCAACGATATATGTCGTCGTGACACCATCCTTCACAATATCCATTGTCTTCGGAATCTTAATATATTCTTTGTCGCCTCTGTAATACCGGAGCGTAATGATTCGGCTGGCTTCATCTAATGTAAAGTTCCAGTCTGCTGACGTTGTCTCCTCATAGGTAATGCTGTCGCCACATTTGCCACAGGTTCCCGATGCATTCCTCGTATGTCCGGCTGCGGCAATGCCTTCCTGCTCCTTTGTACCACAGCCATTTGTACAGCTGCGTTCTCTTAAACCGCCTTCCATACAGGTAGCAGCTTTTATCTGCGACCATGCTCCCCATGTATGTCCGATTGCCGGAATCACTCTGGCATCCCCTTTTTCTCCGCATACATTGCACTTCTTCGACTCGCTTCCCGGCTTTGTACATGTCGGAGCCAAATCCTCTGTATAATCGTTACTATACTTATGTCCCTCTGCGTAGATTGGTTCCTCTTTCCAATAATCGCAGTTCTCACATTCTAAGAGAAGAATACCATCCTTCGTGCAGGTTGCCGCCTTCTTCACTGACTCAGCAAACTTATGTCCGGTTGCCTTTACCGCCCGAACATTCTTTCTTGCGGTACATTTTTCCTTATCCGCACCTGTCCCACATTCGCGTATGCAGTGAATGGATTCTTCTCCACTCGCCGTGCAGCCCGGCTCTACATCACGGGTGAACTTCTCCTTACCCGTCGCATCCTTCTCCCACAGATGCCCCAGTGCCGGCAGGGTAGTCTTTTTAACATAATTACAACCTGCTGTGGTACAATGATATTCCATCGTTCCTGTCTTCAGACACGTCCTCTCTTTAGTAACTGTACCATTATCTAACTTATGCCCATCCGGCTTTATTACTGTAACAGACGTCCTCTTATCGCAATTTTGACAATGTTTGGATTTCTCTCCCGATGTCGTACAGGTCTGCTTAACATCAATAGTATAGTCATCCGCCCACTTATGCCCATTTGCCTTAGTATTAACTGTCTTAACATAATTGCAGCCTGCATGCTTGCATTTATACTCTATTTTACCACCTTTTATACAGGTCGGCTTTACTACCTCTGTTCCGTCGTCTAATTCATGCCCCAGCTTGGTAAGTCGGACAGTCTGCTTCCTCGTACAGACGAGACATTCGCATACGCGTATGCCATCTTCCTCACAAGTTGGCTCCTTTTCCACTGTCCCGTGATTGTAAGTGTGTCCGTTCGCCGGTATCGCTTCTGTCCGCGTTCCCTTACAGCCCTCCACGGTACAATGATATGTTATCGTTCCGGTTGCCGTACAGGTCGGTTCCTTCGTCCTGTCGCCTCCATCCCACGTATGACCTTTTGCATCTATTGGCTCCGTTTTTTCAGCATCGCAGTTTGCACAGCTAAACTTCTTCTGTCCCTTGGCGGTACAAGTCGGCTCTTTTATAATCTCCCCGTCTACCCACACATGGGCATTTAGCGGAACCGTCTCCTCTCTTGTACTGCCGCATTTATCACAGATGAACTCCCTTTTCCCTACAGTCGTACAGGTCGGCTCTTCCAGCAGATTTCCCGCTCTCCACGTATGCCCTGTTGCATCAATCGCCTCTGTCCTTGTCTTCCCGCACTTCGTACAGGTATATGTTCTGACGCCATCCTTCAGACACGTTGCTGGTGTTGTAACGCTTCCTGTGTCCCATGTATGATTACATGCTCCATATTTTATCGTCACTGTACATGTTGCTCTGACAGTCCCACAGGCTGCCGTAATTTTTGCTGTCGTTCCCGGCGGCGTATCGTCCGTGACATAAATGCTTCCATTCGGATAAACATTAATTCCCCCGACATAATCACAGCTCCATGTAATCGTTCCGGTTGCCGTCGCAGGCATCATGGAAACAACCATCTGGTACTTCTCTCCCGGCTCCAGCTCGAGAGTATCTCTCATAATGATTGCTGTCGGAGCTGTCTTACTATTAGCCGCCTTGCGAATTGTCTTAACAGGACTAAACTGTGACAGGGCTCCGTCAACTTTTGACGGCGCTTTTTCCTCCACTGTGATTTTTACCTTTGCTTTGACAGATTTCTTTGCCTTTGCCTTCAATGTAATCGTAACATTTCCGGCTTTTTTTGCCTTAACCACTCCTTTTTTGGAGACAGTGGCAATGCTTTTATTGGAAGAAGAAAAGATAACCTTCTTATTAGCTTTCTTTTTACCTTTTACCTTATATACTATTTTATGTTTCTTCCCCTCCAGCAGAGTTTCTTTCTTCTTTGATACGGTAATCTTCTTAGGCAGTGCCTTCTTCGCGGCGCTGCTCTCCGACATCAAAAGAAAACCGGCTGTGGCTGCAAAAAGATATATTATTAAAATTGTCAGAATTTTTCGTTCTTTCATAGCTTCCTCCAATCTGTGCACGCTTTCGCACATACAAAACCATATATCTGTTATATCGGCAGAAATCCTTCATTTACAAATAGTATATTCGAAAAAATCTTCTACGCCAATGCTGCCGTGACAATCGCCATGGAGTATACCTCTGCCGCATTACAGCCACGGGACAAGTCATTGATTGGTGCATTTAATCCAAGCATAATCGGACCGTACGCTTCGAAATTACCCATGCGCTGTGCAATTTTATAGCCGATATTCCCTGCACTGATATCCGGGAATATAAAAGTATTCGCTGTACCAGCCACCTTGTCATCCGGACATTTTGTACGAGCCACACGCGGAGAAACCGCCGCGTCAAACTGAACCTCTCCGACGATTGGAAGCTCCGGTGCTCTTTTCATCGTCTTTTCAGCGGCATTTCTCATCTTATCCACATCCTCGCCTGCACCCGAGCCAAAAGTCGAGTAGCTGAGGAATGCCAGCCTCGGATCGATACCAAAGGTTCTTGCACATTCTGCACAATCCAGTGCAATTTCAACCAGCTCGTCCTCTGTCGGCTTAATATTGATAGCACAATCCCCCATCGCAAGAACCGTATTACCTCCGGTCGCAGACGCACGTACAAGAATAAAGCAGGAAGCCACAATGTTTTTACCCGGCTTCGTCTTAATAATCTGGAGAGCCGGCCTTACCGTATCTGCCGTAGAGTAGGTAGCGCCGCCAAGAAGAGCGTCTGCCTTCCCCATCTTAACTAGCATCGTTCCGAAATAATTAGCCTGACGGCAGGTCTCTTTCGCCTTCTCCAAAGTCATCCCCTTTGCTTTACGAAGCTCATACAGGCACTCCGCCATCTCATCTATTTCTTCATAGTCCGCCGGATCAATAATAACTGCACCTCTTATATTAAAACCACTGTCTTCTGCTGCCGCTGCAATTTCCTCACGGTTTCCTACCAAAATCGGCTCGAGGAATGTACTAGCCAGCAGCCGGGAGGACGCCTCCAGAATACGAGGATCGCTTCCCTCAGTAAATACAATCTTCTTAGGGTTTTTCTTCAAAATGTCAATTAACTTTCCAAACATAATTTTTCTCCTTCTATAAATATAATCATATTACTTTTATACTTTCTATGATACCAACTTCTGACCAAAAAACAAGGGGTATCTGAATTATTTTTCACAAAATTATTCGTTATCCAGAAAACTGATTGCAATATTTTCACAGTGGTCAGCAATGCGCTCCAGATTTATCGAAAGCTCGGATATGAAAAGTCCGGCTTCAGGAGAGTACTTTTCCTTTTTCAGCCTTTTCATGTTCTGTTTCTTTATCTTCTTATTTGCCTTATCGATCCGTTCTTCCATTTCCTCCACGTGTCTTGCGCTCTGTGCATCCTGTCTTGTGAATACCGATACCGTTACCCTTACAATATCATGGACCTCTCTCGCATAATCGGACAATTCTGCCAGCGTCTTTTTCGGCCAGCCTTTTTTGCTCTTTACCATCTTTTCTTCCAGCTTCATAATGTTGCAGGCATGGTCTGAAATTCTCTCGAAATCACGAATACAATAAAGCAGCATATTTAATTCCTGATTATCTTTCTCTAGCAGATTTCGCGCGGAAAGCCTTCTCAGATAATCTGTCATTTTCTCCTCATACCGGTCGATTCTTTCCTCTGACTCCTTCAGTTTCTTTGGCATCCCTTTGTCATAATCCGTCAGATTACCAAGCACCATTCCGATATTTTCCAGCGTCAGATATGCCATATCATTCGCCGTCTTTTTACACTGTTCTAAAGCAAGTGCCGGCGTATCTAAGAAACGGACATCCAGCTTTGCAAATTCATCCCCTGTCTCCTCATCCTCCTGACGGACAGACAGAAGCGCCAGTTTTTCAAGCCCTTTCGCAAATGGAAGGAGCAGAAGCGTTGCCCCGATATTAAAGCAGCTATGAATCACTGCAATACCTGCCGCATTTGCCGGAGTACCCAGAAAGGAAAAATCGACAAAGGCATGTATCAGATAAAAGACCGCCATAAAAACAACCGTTCCAATCACATTAAAATAAAGATGTACAAGCGCAGCACGCTTCGCATTTTTGCTCGCCCCGACAGAAGACAATAATGCGGTCACGCAGGTTCCGATGTTCTGTCCCATAATAATCGGCAGTGCTGTTGAATAATGCAGCGAGCCCGTCGCACACAATGCCTGCAAAATACCAACAGACGCAGAGGAACTCTGAATCACAGCCGTCAGCACCGCACCAGCCAAAAGCCCCAGAACCGGATTGGAAAACATCGTCAGTATATTTGTAAACTCCGGCACATCCGCCAAAGGCTTAACTGCCCCGCTCATTGTCTCCATTCCAAACATCAGAACGGCAAAACCAAGCAAAATTGCTCCGATATCCCTTCTTTTTTCCTGCTTTGCGCCCATGATAAGTATAATTCCGATAATGGCAAGCACTGGCGAAAAGGAGGTTGGCTTAAGCAGCTGCACAAAGAAATTTCCACTCTCAATCCCCGTCAGGCTGAGCAGCCATGAAGTAACTGTGGTACCAATATTTGCTCCCATAATAACACCTATCGCCTGCCCCAGCTTCATAATTCCTGAATTGACAAAACCAACGACCGTCACCGTCGTCGCCGAAGATGACTGAATTACCGCCGTAACGCCTGCTCCGAGAAGAACCGCTTTAATCGGGTTATTTGTCAGGCGCTCCAGAATCCGTTCCAGCCTTCCTCCTGCCACTTTCGTCAATCCTTCTCCCATAACATTCATTCCATACAGGAACAGCGCCAAGCCACCCACTAAGGTCAAAGCGTTAAAAAACATATCTGTAAAGCTCATTTCTTATCCTCCTGAATGTATATAATCCATCGTTTCCAATATCTCTACTGGGCTATCATTAGTTTTCCCATATGCTTTTATCCTATTCGAACTGCATCTCGTACAAATTCTTATATACTCCTCCTGCTGCCATAAGTTCCTCATGGCTTCCGCTTTCCTCAATGCCGTTCTCCGTCAGAACAAGTATTCTCTCCGCATTCCGTATCGTAGACAGGCGGTGGGCAATGACAAAGGTGGTGCGGTTTTTCGCTAATACCTCCAGTGACTCCTGAACCACCCGTTCACTTTCGTTATCCAGTGCAGAGGTCGCCTCGTCAAAAATCAGAATCGGAGGATTTTTCAAAAATACACGGGCAATGGAAATTCTCTGCTTCTGCCCGCCCGACAGCTTAACGCCCCGCTGTCCGATATCCGTATCATACCCCTTCGGCAGAGACATGATAAATTCATGGGCATTTGCATTTTTTGCCGCTTCAATTACCTCATCCCTTGTCGCATCCGGCTTCCCATAACGGATATTATCAAAGATAGTTCCTACAAACAGATACACTTCCTGCTGAACAATGCCGATATGATCGCGAAGGCTTTTCAGCTTAATATCACGAATATCCCTGCCATCAATGCGGATGCATCCGCCTGTGACATCATAAAACCGGGGAATCAGACTGCAAAGCGTACTCTTTCCAGCACCGGAGCTTCCGACTAGCGCCATGTAAGAACCTGCCTTCACTGACAGGTTGACATGGTTGAGTACCCGCTCCGCATTATCCTCGTAGCGAAACGTCACATTTTCAAACTCAATATCCCCTTTCACATCTTTCATAACGACTGCCCCCGGGCGGTCTTTGATATCCGGATGAATATCTATGATTTCCATGAAACGTTCAAATCCCGTATAGCCATTTTGGAACTGTTCCGTAAAATCAATCAGCGTCTTTACCGGATCCGTAAATACATTTATATATAGAAGAAACGTGATTAAATCTGTTACCGTTACCATATTTTTCGTAATCAGAATCGCTCCCGTCACGAGTACAATAATCTGTATCAGAGTTGTAAAAGCGCCAAGCCCGGCATGATAGCCTCCCATATACAAATAGCTGTCCTTTTTTGCATCAAGAAATCCATCGTTTCCCTCTTTAAACTTTTCGCGCTCAATTTCCTCATTGGCAAACGACTTTACAACACGGATTCCAGACAGGTTATCCTCTATCTGCGCATTGATTTCTGCTATCTGCACCCGGTTTCTTTTAAACGCCCGTTTCATTTTCCGGTTAAAGTAAAAGGCATAGACAAACATAACTGGTATTAAGATAAATGCCGCCAGCGCCAGCCATGGACTGATATTAATTAAGATAATAAATGCTCCGATAATTTTTATCAAAGAAATTACCAGATTCTCCGGTCCATGGTGCAAAAGCTCTGTTATATCAAACAAATCCGAAGTAATTCTGGACATTAACTGCCCTACCTTCTGTTCGTCATAAAAGGAAAAAGACAATTTCTGATAGTGGGCGAAAATCTCTGCGCGCATGTCATACTCAATCTTTGCTCCCATGACATGTCCGTAGTTCGTAATAAAAAACTTGCAGTAACATTCTACTGCCACCAGCCCTACCATAACCAGCCCTAAAATACATATGGTATGCAAGGCCTCTTCTGCCGGTCTGGTAATCACGTTGGATGTGATGAAACGCACCAGCATCGGAATGACCAGCGTGGTAGCAGAAGCGACAAGGGCAAAAAACATATCTGCCCAGAATACTGCACGATAGGGTTTATAATAGCTTAGCATTTTTCTTATATTGCTCATACTAACCTCCAAACAAAAAACATGCTATGTATATTCAACAGAATTTATCATAGCATGTTTTTTTGTATTTTAACAGCACTTTTTTACCTTTTTATGGCAAGCAGGTTCGACTTGGCATCGTTAGGTTACGCCTCCGCACTCCTCTGCTTTGTCTTTGCATAGGCGAGTCCCACACAGAATAAAGCCGCACCAAAGAGCAGTTCAATTCCAAGTGGCGTCCACAGTCCGGATAACGAGTCGCCCGGCTTATAGGTGTCAATAAACCGTACAGCAAGAATATACCAGTAGGACGGGAGAAAATGCGCCGCCTTTATGATTCCATCACCTAAAAATTCAAGCGGCACAAACACTCCACCCAGAAAGCTCATACCCAGCCCAATCACATTTGAAAGCATACTGAGTACGCTTGTCTTTTTCAATATCTGTCCTAGTATAAACACAATTCCCAATGCCACGACAAGGAAACAGAAGATATTCATCGCATGAAAAAGTCCCTGAATGGTAAACAAATCTGTCCGCACGCCAAAAAACACCAGAAGTAAAAACAATACCAAAAGTCCCAGCCCGGCTGTCACGGTTCCCGCAAACAGCTCTACGTTCGTACGGAATAACGAGTAGGAAGAACAGCTATTACGCTCCTGTAATTCCTTTCTGTGAAATACAATCAGAATTGGTCCGATTCCGACTACACAAACCGAGATAAAAATATACGGAACATAGGCAAAGAAATAATACATCCGGCTGTGCGTGGAGCTGCCCCGTCCCTCAGACATATCAACCTTTACCTTCTCCTTATTCGTGCTCTCTGCCTTTTTCAGCGCTTCCGCCGCCGGGAACCCTCCTGCCATGTAGCTTCTCACAAGAGAAATATACTGATTGCCCATACTCTTAAAGGTTTCTGTATAAAATGTTCCCGGAATACTTATCATCTCCATCGGCAGGACCTTACCATTTCCCTCTATCGACTTGCCAAACCCCTCCGGAATCCGAATGACACAGTTTGTCGTCCTGCTATACAGCTCATCCTGTATAGTCTCCTTGTCATCGGCAATCTCCACTCTCTCATTATCCCTTTCCAAATATCCAACCAGACTACGGCTGATATCCGAATTATCCTCATCAAATACTGAAAAATTATAAGAAGCCGTTTCAAATGCCGCCTTTTCATTGTTTATCCCCTGAGCGGAAACGATAGCAGACACTCCGAGGAAAATAAACAGATACATAATAACCATGCCTTTTTGCTTATTCAAAATGCGAAAAAACACTTTATAAACTTGCATAGCGGTTCCTCCTTACCATGTAGTAGCATATCACTGCAAAAACAATTGTCATAACCCCTAGTACCAGTATGTTTTCCCCGAAACGCTGGTAGGTATCATAGACATTCAGTGCATAAAAAGAGTCGACAATCCGTGCTGCGGGATTGATATCATTTAAAATCGGCACATGATGCTCAATTATGGACCGCAGCCCATCTACAACCAAATCGCTCAATACACAGAGCACCATATTAACGCTGATTAAAATACCGATTTTACCTCCTTGACCGGGCTTTGGCATGGAGCCAATCAGTATGCCGAACATAATACCAAAGCTGGTTCCCACGAACAGTAATAACAGAATTGCCGCATACTTTGTGCCAAAATTAATACCCAGCACAAACTTCATGTACAAAAACAGTAAACAGGCAATAATATACTGCACCAGTTCACAGGCGGCGAAATCCGCCAGCACTCCTTTCAGCTTATGGGTAGGCGCTACACTCCTTCGCTGCCCGAGCATCGAAATATTTGCCTGAATCATAGAAATCCGGTCACATCCGGCAAAGGAAGCAAACAGGCAGGTCATTGCAAAGATTGCATAAAAATAATTTACACTGTCATCCTGATTTCCATTTGAGCTCTCTTTTTCCACAAAATATTCTACCTCACTGCCAAAGCTCTGTACCGCATCAGCAAGCTTCTCCGGGTGGGCAGTAGCAACATCTGCAGCCGTTTTCTGATACCGGAGAAACTGGTTCAGAAACATCTGCAGCACCGTCTGGTCCATTCCACTCTCCTTCACTTTTAGCGAAACCGTTTCACCGGCAAAAATAATCCCTTTTACCTCCTCGTCCTCCAAAAGCTGTTCCGCCTTCGCCTTATCCGTCCTTGATACCTTCAACAGGGAATCTTCTCCACTGCCGCTGACTGCCAGAAGCATAACGTCAAGCATCGGATTTTTCTCCTCCTGTACGACTGCCACCGGAACCGTGTGGAATTTTTCGGTCGTCTCATACAAATTACTAAACGCTAAATACATAAAAGTGCTGAGGGCAATTGGGAAAACCAACGTCCAGAATACCGTTTCCTTCGTCCGTAACAGCGTTTTCAAAGCATACTTAAATACGTGCAAAAACATTCTACCGCCCCCTAATCTCTCAGCTCTTTTCCGGTGATTTCAAGGAACACATCATTGATGGTCGGAAGCTCCGTATACACTCTCCCAAATGTCAGTTCCCGCTCTCGCAGATACTCTAAAACCCGAATCAGATTGTGCTTTCCTCCGCTGAACCGGATTCGCACCCTGCCCTCCCCATAAGAAGTCTCGTAAGCATGAGGAAGCTCCTTTAACGCTGCTAAGTCTTCCTGTGGAAGCTCTGGTATTTCTACCGTAATCGTCTCGGTATTCTTAATCATCTTTTTCAATTCTTCTTTTGTCCCGATTGCAAGGCTCTGCCCCTTATCCATAATAGCGATTCTTGTACAGATTTGCTCTACCTCCTCCATATAATGGGAAGTATATATAATCGTAGCCCCCTGTTTATTCAGCTCTACAATTCCCTCCAAAATCCGATTCCGGCTCTGCGGATCCACGGCAACCGTCGGCTCATCAAAAAATATCAGCTTCGGTTTGTGGGCAATCCCGCATGCAATATTCAAACGGCGCAAAAGCCCGCCTGACAGCTTTTTCGGATAAAACTTTTTCATATCCTCAAGTCCGACAAACTCAATTGCCTCCTGAACATACTGTTTCCGGAGCGTCTTGTCCTTAATATATAACCCACAGAAATAGTCGATGTTTTCATAGACCGTCAGTTCATCAAACACCGCCACGTTCTGCATGACAACGCCGATTTCTTTTTTGATTTCATAGGCGTCCGGTTTCATCTCCCTGCCAAATACGCGTATCTCTCCTTTATCATATTTTAACAATGATAAAATGCAGTTTATCGTCGTTGTTTTACCGGAACCATTTGGACCGAGCAGTCCGAATATTTCCCCCTCCTGAATCGTCAGGCTGAAATGATCTAACGCTACCAGTTCTTTGTATCGCTTTACTAAATCCTTTACTTCTATAACTGCTTCCATAATTTGCCTCCCCTTTTTAATTAAATCATGCCGTTGACAGCAAGATGCCAAATTACTTTGACTTTATCCTTACTATATAAAAAATCAGGGATTTTGAAAAGTGTAAATAATCAGTTCTTTCATATTACATTTGTCATTTACATTTTCTGCATAAATACCGTATAATAACAAAGTAATGTAAGATTCGTATAAACAGAGGATGTGCCCATGAAAGACTTACTATGTAAACTGCTTCTCTATATCGCATGTACCTATATGCTCCGGCTTACCGGGCTGTCGCCGTTTGTGATAACGGTTTTTTCGAGTGCCCTCGCCAGCAGCAGTCTGTGTACCTATCTGGGCAATTCCAAATATTCATGTCTTCTCATCTGGAGCTACTGTCTGCTCTGTCTATGGCGTCTGGAATTTGGGCTGTATCTGCCTCTTTTCCTCTATGACGCCTGCCGCTGCGAACGGAAATACTCTTTGCCGCTCCCACTTTTAACAGGAGTTTATATCGGCATAAATTTACCTTATTTCCTTCTGCCTGCATACATTTTTACCAGTATTTTTTCCGTCCTTTTATCTCTTTTTAGTGAAAGGATTGATTTTCTCCGCCATCAGCTTCACCGGGTAGAAGATGAAAGTAAGGAGACTACATTGGTATTAAAGGAAAGAAACCGGGCGCTAATCGAAAAACAGGATTCGGAAATCCATATCGCCACACTCTCAGAGCGAAACCGTATTGCCAGAGAAATACACGATAATGTCGGGCATATGCTTACCCGCTCTATTTTACAAACCGGGGCGCTAAAAGTCATCAATCAGCAGGATACTCTGGAGGAACCACTTTCTATACTTCACGATACACTAAATACGGCAATGACAAGTATTCGTACCAGTGTACACGACTTGCATGATGACACGGTTGACCTTTTATCTGCCCTAAAGGATATCGTTTCCCATATAGACTCCCCTGCTATTCATCTTGACTATGATGTGGAAGGGCAGATATCACGGGAAATTAAGTATACCTTCATCGCAATTGCAAAGGAGGCCGTAACCAATATGCAAAAACACAGCAACGCCACCTCTGCCAGCATTATAGTACGGGAACACCCCAGCTTCTACCAGCTTCAGATTGAGGATAACGGCACGTTAAAAAATCAGAACCCCGGTCACGGAATCGGGCTTACTAATATGACCGAGCGGGTGGAAGCACTCGGCGGCTCCATTCGTTTCTCGAAGAAAAACGGGTTTCGGATTTCTGTTAGTATTTTTCGCAAATAGGATATGAACCGTAAATATTAGCAATAGAAAGAAAGGATTGACATAAATGAAAGTATTGATTATAGACGATGATAAACTGGTTTCCCTCTCCTTAAAAACTATCTTAGAGGCAGATAGTGGAATTGAAATTGTCGGAATGGGAAACAGCGGCGAGGAAGCCATCGCGCTGTACAACACTCTCGTCCCGGATGTTCTCTTAATGGATATCCGCATGAATGGAATCAGCGGTCTGGAAGCCGGAGGCCGGATTCTGTCAGAGCATCCTGACGCCAGAATATTATTTTTAACTACCTTTTCCGATGATGAGTATATTGTAAAAGCTCTCCATATCGGCGCAAAGGGATATATCCTGAAACAGGATTTCGAGAGTATTATCCCCGCTCTCACCGCTGTATATAACGGGCAGACTGTGTTTGGCGATGAAATCACGACAAAGCTCCCTGATTTAATGAAAATGCCAGAAAAAGAACGGGATTTCAAAAGTTACAATATCACAGACAAGGAAATGGAAATTATCAGGCAGGTCGCCAAAGGACTAAACAATAAAGAAATTGCGGAGGCGCTGTTTTTGAGCGAAGGGACGGTGCGAAATTATCTGAGTACAATTTTGGAAAAGCTGGGGCTGCGCGACCGAACCCAGCTGGCGGTGTTTTATTATCGGTGATTTACTTGAATTTCCGCATTTTGGGGAAAATGTATATTGTATTATTTTTTTGCATATGCTATAATGCCAGTAGGCAAAAAGAAAGAACGTTATCCAATATGGATGACAGCGAAAAACCCCAGAGTGACCTCTCCGGGGTTTTTCTATTCCATTCTGGCACGGTGGCTTATGCCGTAGGCTAGTTACCAACTATTCATCGCTGTCTAGCCATTTGATGACATAGTGGCAAACTATGCCAGCCGCAACAGCGACAAAAAAAGAAAGAACGTATTCCAATATGAACACCCCCTTTCTGTACCAAGTATAGAGGGTGGTAACATATTTATTATATCACATCATATTGATGCTTGACAAATTATTTTTTTCTCGCTATACTTAACCTTGATATTAGACAAAAGGTCTGATCCTCGCTTGTTAGGGAAAATTTCCCTAGCAAGCTTTTTTTATTTTATATGGAATTAACATATACAGGCCTTAGCTTGACACCGTTAGGCTAATCATTTGAAAGGAGAATACATATGGTTACCATCAGCAAATTTAGTTACGAAAACCCAAGATTTATCAATCTTCTCAGTCGGAAAGGAGGTATCCCAAAGGAGGTTGAAAATACGGTCAGGGACGTCATTGAGAACGTTAAAAAAAGAGGCGATGAGGCCCTGTACGCTTACATGAAAAAATTTGACAATGTAGAAATAGAGAAAATCGGACTTCTTGTGTCCGAAAAGGAATTTGAGGATGCCAGAAAAGGTGTCTCAGAAGAATTTAAAGCTGCCATTAAAAAAGCATGTGATAATTTGTTTCAGTTTCATAAAAGACAGCTTCCCAAAGGCTTTACCGAATCCTACCCGGTCGGCGTTATTCTGGAAAGAAAGTACACACCTTTAAAAAGCGTCGCCGGCTACTCCCCTGCTGCGTTTATCTTCATCCGTATAAACTGCGCAGACATTTGGTGCAAGGTCTTTTCTGTCGTGAAAATCATTTTCAATTACACCCATGCCGCCAATAATCCGGTCATCCTCCATTGCCACATACCATTGCGGAACCGGATTCTTTTTCGCCAGACACTCCTCCATGCTCTCCATATACGCTGCCAGAGGAATATTCCATTTTTCATGAAACCACTGTGCTGCCCGTTCTTTTATTTCAGGCTTATCGGTAAGCCGAATTATTTTGTAATTCATTCACGTCGTCTCCTTTGTCCCTATTCTTCGCCGTTAAAATCCATTATTTAATAGTAATATACTTCTGCTTACTACTGTTCGGCTTAGTTGGAATCGTCATCGCAATTCTTCCTTTTTGCAATAAAATTCTCAAATACCGAGATGTTGATTTCCGTTCCTTAAATCCTAGATATTCTGTAATTTCTTTTGCACTTTTCGGTTTATTGCAAAATGTAAGAATTTTTTTGCTGATATCATCCAACTCTCCCATGGTATCAACTTGGGTAGTGACTTGGGTATCAACTTGGGTATTACTACCTAAGTCCAATCTATTAAACGGTATCGTCACCACAATCGAATTCTCTCTAAATTCAAATGCCTCTTTACCGTAGGTCTCAATAATTTTCGGCACCCCTCGACCGGATTTCTCACTGATATGAAGTTGCAAGAAAATTTCTGACAGTTTTTTATTAACCGGAACTGATTCTCCGGCAAAAAATCCTTCAATTGTCTGGTCAGGAGCCAGCGTTCCTCGTGATAAAATCTCAATTCGATCCTTATATACTGTAAACATAGGTTCATTTCCTGTAACCCACAGATTATGCACAAAGGAATTGATAATAGCCTCTCGATATGAATCCGTATCAAAAAGCATAACTTCTTTACGCTCTACCACTCGATTTCTCTCATCAGCTTGTGGAACATTTAAAACCTCACCATAATCCAATACACGATCAAGTGCCATCAATATGCACATGTTTCCAAACTCTCGTACAGCATACATAGTAGATGCCTTGGACTTACCATTAAAAAGAGAAAATCTTATTGGAATACGCGGATTATCCGATAAAAGCTGTGCCAGAAGATTATATTTCCCGTCTTGTGTTAGCAAATCCAGATTCTTTTTGAATGTGCGCTCATTTAAAGTAATTCCCTTTACTCCGTAATAGACAAACAGTTGCTCAAATGTCAAATCCTGATATTCCGACTCTGTGTTTACAATGGATGGAAGTCCAAAATTTAAGACACTAAACAACGCCGCCTCCCGCTTTGGCTGTTTCATCAAATTTACCTTACTTGATCCTATGCGAAGATAACGCACATTCTTATACGCTGTTGGTATTGTATTCGCTGCAGGTATAACGAGCACAACAACTCTCTTACCATCTATGTTACACTCCTTAAACTCGAAATCAACGTCAGGAGTTACATTTCTAGCTAAATAATGTTCTAATGGTTCATTACCCACATCTCTGCGATAATTAAAAGTTGTATCTGTAAACTCATGAGTTGTATTATTTACACCCCAGATCAAATACCCTTCACTCTTTCCTTTCATTACTGCAGCATTTGACAGTGATGATATATATTCGCCTATTCCGTCCGCCTGATACCAATTTTCTTTAAACTCAAACCATTCTTTTTCTTCTGAATAGGTTACAAGTTCTTTGATGATTTCAATAATATCATCATGCATAATTGCCACTCTCCTCCAAGTACTCCAATTCTATGCTGCCTCTCAATTTTATCTTAAATCTGTAGTTTCAATCCATTACTAGTATTATACCACTTCTCCCAGTAAATAGACACTAAATTCTTATGTCAAAATCCATTATGTACAATTTGAAATTAGTCCAAAATCGGCAGATTATTCAGACAGGAAGGTAAATGCATCATATGATGATTTATCATAGGAGTTAAAATCATACCTCCCCTCGTCAGCCTCCCCCAAAATACCAGCAGCCATACAGAGCGAAAATCTGTCGTCACACCGCCTTCTTCCAATATTCTCATCACCCATTTTTCTGGCACCATAGACTGTATCTCCTCCAATGTCAAATTCTCTAATATGCAGCGTGTATTTTTTCCTACCGTAATCATATAATCACGAAGTGCAAGAATATTTATCCCTTTTCCAAACGCCGCTGCTTCATCAAATTCCAGCGCATTTCCGGTGTCTGTAATGGAAGCGCCAATTTTTTTCTGCCATTCTGCATTGAAAATCTGGTTCTGATTTGCCATTAAGATATTGCTTACCAAGTCTTCAATACGATATGTATGCCAAAACTGCCAGCACATAGGAACTTCTTTTGTCCCCGCATAATGCAAATCCGTTTCATAGTTTTCTCTAGGAACTATTACATTTTGATTCCCCGATAACATATAATCCAAAACATAATCTGCAATCGTTTTTTCAGTTCTTCCGGATATTTCGGCAGGATGTACCATGGCATGAACTTCCAATGTCAATTTTCTTATTTTTCCAATGTCTGTTCCCTTTAAGGCCCTTTTTAATTCATCATACTTTTCACTAATTGATGTAAATAATTCTTCTTTTTTCATAAAATGTCTTTCCTTTCTTGTATCAGTATTTTATTATATTATACAAGATTTTCGCGACATCTATATGTCGTAATTAGACAAAAAATTTTTTGCCGTTTCAATCAGCTCTTTTTTATACGACTCCGGTCCTATTACCTTTATTTCATTTCCAAAACTAAGTAACAATGCTTTCCACAATCTTTCTTTTGCGGGAACATCAATAAAAATTCGGCTTACGGTTTCTGTAAGTTTTTCAATATATCCATGCTCAATAGTGGAAACTATATCGTCTACATGCAGACTCTGTATCCGGGCAACTTTAAATGTCCTATACTGTTTCTTTTCAGGAGAATAGGAAAATAGATACCATGCATACCATTTATAATGTATAGCTAATGGTTCCACATATTGTTTTGATTTTTTCCCACTCGCATTCCGATAATTAAATGTGATGTGCTTTCTTTCTGCAATCGCCTGTTCTAACAGATTATTTATGTTTTGCACATGATTGTTTTCCCTTGTTACGCCAAAATCCCAAAATACTTTTTGCCCGCCCTCTTTTTCTATAATTGCATTATATTTTTCAATCAATGCTTTTAACGTATCACTTGTATAGGAGGTTGCCAGACTTTCAAGCGCTTTTATAATCATCTGCTGCTCGTCATTCCTAATATCACTATTTCTTATTTTGTAAGTTGGTAAAATAGAATATCCCCCGTATTTCCCTCCTTCTGCATAAACAGGTATGCCGATTGAAGAAATGCTGACCATATCCCGCTGTATTGTTCTAACAGATACATGAAAACGTTCTGCCAAATAACTGGCTGGAACATTGTCATGATTGATTAAATAAATGATAATTTCCAATATTCTGTCTACCTTCATTTAAACAACCTCCTGAACATAATTGTGTAGTATAGCAATTCCTATATAGTCACTATTTAATCTGCAAATTCCGATTGTATCTATTTTTTCATATACCAATATGTATAGCCTCTCTCATAACCTAGTTTCAAATACAAATTTACTGCCACTGCATTTTTTTTAACAACTTGAAGGTATGTACGGTGTGCGCCATTTTCTTTTGCCTGAGCAATCAAAGATTCACAGACTAGCTGACCAAAGCCGTGACCACGGTATTCTGGGCTAACCACAACATTTTGAAGTAGCATATATCCATGCTCTATAGCTGCCGATGCACAAGCTACTACTTCACCATCTTTAATCAAAGAACAATAGATTGTATTAACAAGAACTTTTGAAAACATCTGGCGAAATGTTTCTTGCGTAGTTATATCCGTAAATCCCTCAAATGCAAAGAAAGCATGTAACCATTCCTCCGTAGGTTCTTTCGAAAAAACGCACATCTCTTTCTGGAAAGTTTTATCTTTCAGATTCAAAATCATCACATCCACTGGCGTAACCGCTTTGTAACCGCGTGCTTCAAGGTACTCGTTTAGTTCGTTATCGTCTTCGGTCAGTTTGAATACGCAGGGCAGGCTCGCTTTTTTATAGATTTCTTCACAATAAGGAACTTTATCATCAAAACTGATTGTAGAAGGATAGATAACACTGATTGAATTTGCCCGGTTTGTAATTCCATTGGCGAATCGCATAAGCCAGCCATCGTATTGCATTGTATTAAGTGCAACATGAGCATTTGATGAAATTTCTTCAAAAAATCGTATATTTTTATTCATTGTTCTCCCTTTCATTTTAATTCATCAAATATCGATTTTCTTTATATGCAACACCCCAACAACTTGGAAGTTGTGCGTTTCTACGAGCGGTGTCGAATGGAGCAATTGGGCAGACGTAAGCTTGCTTACAGGTCTGCACATATTGCGAACAGTCGATAGCGCGACAGCGCGTCATGAGCATGTAGCGCAGCAAAATGCGAATGGCACCGCATGGAAAAATTTGAATTTAGCGAATCATTTTAAACATTCCTGGTCCGTCCCAATCACAAGGTCTTTCTTCAAAGCAGTTTTTCTTGTAAAACGGAACAGCTTCTTTTGTACTTATCAATTCCAAACTTACAGCCCATTCAGAAGAAATAGTGCTTTTTATATACTCTTCCAATGTGTTAATTAAGAGAGTTCCGACTCCTTTTGACTGATAAGAGGGAATTACGGCAAAATCCTTGATATAGAATGACATTCCGCCATCACCAATAAGCCGTACCATTCCCACTGCTTTTTCATTGTCAAGAGCCATAAATGTTGCAATGGTATTTTCGAGAGCCGTTGTGACCTGTTCTATACAGGGTGGTTCCCAACCCACTGAAGTATATAATTCTAAAAACGCTTCAGAAGTCAATGTGTTGATTTCTATTTTCATATTTTCCTCCTCTAAATTACGAGTTATCAAAGTTAATATCAATTAATAATTCAATAAAAAAGATAATATGTTATGATCTGAAGCAAATGTTTCTATAACTCCATTAAAAAATATTTTATTAGAAGATTTTTCTTCAGAAAATGTTGCTTTTTTTATAAAAATTCTGTCAATTGCCGTTTGGGCTGGCTTATATGTTATCATGTCATTTGTCACCAAATCCCTATATTCTTTTCTCTCATTCTTTAAACTATCTATCCATTCGAGATCATTAAAATCACCCAAAATAATATCATCTTTTCCAGTTTCAAAATATTTATTTATTTCCTCTTTTATCTCATTATTGGTATTGTGAAAACTTAGGAATCTCAGTTGTTTATCTTTTGTTTCCATTTCAATAATCTTATTATTAGGAAACTCGATATCTTCAGGAAAATCAATTTTTTCCCATGTACTATTTTTAAGTGTTATTGCAACAACATTACTCTTATTTTTTACTAAATCCGAATTATGAAAAATAGTATATTTCTTCTGAACAAACAGTTCTGAAACACCAATATACTTATTATCCACAAACTCTTGTAAAAAAACAATATCATCTTTGTCATTTAAAAGAGAATCTACTATTTTTTTTATTGATGATTTGAAATCAACATTTCGTGGGTTATAATATCCACCATTTTGAGAACTGTATGCCCCACAAAATTTATTAATATTAAAACTTGATATTCTCATAATATCTAATCTCCTTATCTTTTAGTTAGTTCACTCATATCTATCCAAGAAATTATAATTTACTAAATCGATAAATACCGATTTTCTTTATATGCAACACCCCGACAAATGGGAAGTTGTCGACATTATAAATCCTTTTCCTCATAGGGCTTGTTCCAAGAACCAATCTCGATGATATTTCCTTCTGGGTCAGCAATAAAGCATGTCCTTTGTCCCCAAGGCTCAGTAGTTGGTTCTAACAAAGAAGTTGCGCCATGGTCAATAGCATTTTTATATTGCTTATCAACTTCCTCATATGTGTCAACATACAACGCCATCTCAGAATGTGCATTTACTCCCGTAAGATACTCATATCTTTTGCTTGTTAGTTTTTCAAAATCATTTCTCCCATAAAGCAAAAAGAGGGTGCCATCCTTTAACAAGTATACATTATCAGTGTTTTCATCTTCTTTAATCTCAAATCCTAATACATCTCGATAAAACTGAATCATTGTTGCCATGTTCTTAACGAACAGCCCATATCCATCCAATCTCATTACAATACACTCCTTATTCCGCCAAATTCCGATCTCTCGAGTTCTAAAAACTGAAAGTTGTTTATTAAACCTTTTTAACCT
>DEUM01000041.1 GCA_002362575.1 Lachnoclostridium sp. UBA3262
AAGAAAAACCGGATGAATATTATTATATGTGTGGCGGCGGCAGTATTTGCAGCGTGTCTCATTTTATTTTTAAATTCTCAGATACAGAATAACACGCAAAAAGAGATAACGTATACAAAGTTTGTGGAGATGCTGAAAAAGGATCAGGTAAAGAAGGTTACTTTTAAATCCAACCTGATTTATATTGAGCCAAAGACAGAGGAAAAGGTGGCGATGTTCGCCGTAACGTATTATACAGGCTATGTCAATGATACAAGTCTTGTGCAGGATATGTTGAATAAATACGGCGTGGAATTTACAGCGGAGATAAATGATACCGGTTCCGGTATTCTGGAGTTTTTCCTGACATATCTGTTGCCGATTGCTGGATTGTGGCTTCTGTTGTGGTTCTTTATGCGTTCTGCGACAAAGGGCGGCGGGCTGATGGGCGGCGTCGGAAAGTCCAATGCAAAAATGTATGTCGAGAAAAAAACCGGAGTGACTTTCGCCGATGTAGCGGGCGAGGAGGAAGCGAAGGAATCGCTGACTGAGCTGGTAGACTTTTTGAAAAATCCGTCCAAGTACCGGAAAATTGGCGCAAGGCTTCCGAAGGGGGCTCTGCTGGTAGGGCCGCCGGGAACCGGTAAGACGCTGCTTGCCAAGGCGCTTGCCGGGGAAGCAGGGGTGCCGTTTTTCTCGCTGTCCGGCTCGGATTTTGTAGAAATGTTTGTCGGTGTCGGGGCTTCCCGTGTGCGGGATTTGTTTAAGCAGGCAACTTCAATGGCACCGTGTATTATTTTTATAGATGAGATTGATGCGATTGGTAAAAGCCGTGACAGCCAGTATGGCGGCGGTAATGATGAGAGGGAGCAGACATTGAACCAGCTTCTCTCGGAGATGGATGGCTTTGATTCGTCTAAGGGAATTATTATTCTTGGTGCGACAAACCGTCCGGAGGTTCTGGATAAGGCGCTTCTCCGTCCGGGACGTTTTGACCGCCGGATTATCGTGGAAAAACCGGATTTGAAGGGGCGTATTGATGTATTGAAGGTACATTCCCACGACGTACTGATGGATGAGACGGTAGATTTGGAGGAGATTGCCCTTGCAACTTCGGGTGCAGTGGGTGCAGACCTTGCTAATATGGTAAATGAGGCGGCTATTATGGCAGTGAAAGACGGAAGAAATGTAGTCAGCCAGAAGGATTTGTTTGAGGCAGTCGAGGTCGTCCTTGCCGGAAAGGAGAAAAAAGACCGGATTCTCGGCAAGGAGGAGAAAAAGATTGTGGCATACCATGAAATCGGACATGCCCTTGTGACGACAATGCTGAAAAATACGGAGCCGGTACAAAAGATTACGATTGTTCCCCGTACCATGGGAGCGCTCGGTTATGTTATGCAGGTGCCGGAGGAAGAAAAGTATCTGATGAAGAAGGAGGAATTGCTTTCTGAAATCACAACCTTTTTTGGCGGGCGCGCTGCCGAGGAAGTGGTGTTTGATGATGTGACGACAGGGGCGTCCAATGATATCGAAAAGGCTACGTCGATTGCCCGTGCGATGGTAACCCAGTATGGTATGAGCGAAAAATTCGGGCTGATGGGGCTTGAGACCGTTCAAAGCCGTTATCTGGACGGCAGACCGGTTATGAACTGCGGTGAGGCGACAGAGAGTGAAGTGGACGCTGAAGTCATGAAGATTTTAGAGAAATGTCATGCAAGGGCGTTAAAAATAATCGAGGAAAATCAGGAGGTTCTCGGCATCCTTGCCAAGCATCTGATTGAGAAGGAGACGATTACCGGAAAAGAGTTTGTCGCGATTTTTGAGAAAGCGACCGGAATTAAGCTGAAAAAGAAAAATGCGGACGGAACGGTGCAGGAAGAAGAGAAAGCAGAAGAAATCGAGGAAACAGAATAATGGCGTATGAGTTACTTGTGCTGGATGTGGACGGCACGCTTGTAAATACAAAAAAGGAGATTACCCGTAAGACAAGAGATGCGGTAATCGAATGTCAGGAAAATGGTATCCGGGTGGCGATTGCTTCCGGACGGTGTACGGAGGGAATTCGACATCAGGCAAAGGAAATTAAGCTGGATGAGTTTGGCGGTTATATAATATCGTATAACGGCGGGCGGATTACAAACTGTCGTACCGGAGAGATTGTGTATGATATTCCGTTGCCGGAGGGCATGATACATGAATTGTATGACTATTCCCTTCAGGAGCATACGGGGATTCTGACGTACCATGGCGGGAAGATTGTGGCGCACAGCGATACCGATCCGTATATTACAGTAGATGCTGACGGCTGTGATATTCCAATCTGGGTGCCGGAGGATTTTCATGCACAGGTAAATTTCCCGGTAAACAAATGTATTCTGACCGGAGAGCCGGCGCATCTGGAAGAACTGGAAAAGAAGGCGGCAAAGGATTTTGAGGGACGCTTATCGGTTTACCGCTCGGAAGGGTTTTATCTGGAAATGATGCCGCTCGGCGTGGATAAAGGCTATGGTGTTTCTAAGCTTCTGCAAAAGCTGGGATATAGCAGAAGCCAGATGATTTGCTGCGGGGATGGCTTTAATGATTTGCAGATGATTGAGTATGCCGGGCTGGGCGTAGCGATGGCAAATGCTTCCGAGGAATTAAAGAAACGGGCAGATTATATTGCGCCATCCTGTGATGAGGATGGACTGGTAGAAGTAATAAATCAATTTATTAAGGATTGGTAGGGATTGGATTCGTGTTTAATCTGGATGAGGAATTGAAGAAGCTGCCGGCAAAACCGGGTGTGTATCTGATGCATGATAAGTCAGATGAAATCATATATGTGGGGAAGGCGATTAGCCTGAAAAACCGTGTCAGGCAGTATTTTCAGAAAAGCCGGAACGTGACTCCGAAAATTCAACGGATGATAGACAGGATTGCATGGTTCGAGTACATTGTGACGGACAGTGAGCTGGAAGCCCTTGTATTGGAGTGCAATCTGATTAAGGAGTACAGCCCGCGCTATAATACGATGTTGAAGGACGGAAAATCGTATCCGTTTCTAAAAGCAACGGTCAAAGAAGCCTATCCGAGGCTTCTTTTTGCACGTGAGATGAAGCGGGATAATAGTCGGTATTTTGGGCCTTTTACAAGTGGTAAGGCGATTCGTGATACGATTGAGCTGGTAAACAGTTTATTTCATCTGCGCAGCTGCCGGAAGTCTTTTCCGCGTGATATCGGGAAAGAGCGGCCTTGTCTGTATCATCAGATCGGTCAGTGCCCGGCACCTTGTCAGGGAAATGTATCCGAGGAGGCATACCGGGCAGATTTTGAAAAGGCGCTGAAGTTTTTGCAGGGAGATACGAAACCGGTTATCCGGGAACTAACAGAGAAGATGGAGGAAGCCTCCGCCCATATGGAGTTTGAGGAGGCGGCAGGATACCGGGATTTGATTCAAAGTATACAACAGGTAACGGAGAAGCAGAAAATTACGTCAGATGACAATGAGGACAGGGATATTGTTGCGATGGCAAGAGGCGGTGACGAGGCAGTCGTGCAGGTGTTTTTTATCCGTGGAGGAAAGCTGATTGGCAGGGAGCATTACTATCTGACCGGGGTTCTGGAGGAGGAAAATGCAGATGTGCTGTCCGCATTTATCAAGCAGATGTATTCGGGAACGCCTTATATTCCGAAAGAAATCTGGACGGAGGAGGAAGTTTCTGACAGCGAGGCTATTTTGGAGTGGCTGTCTGCCAAGAGGGAGAGAAAGGTTTACTTCCGTGTGCCGAAACGGGGAGAGAAGGAGCGGCTTCTGGAGCTGGCGAAGCGAAACGCTTTTATGGTGTTGACAAAGGACGCGGAAAAGCTGAAGGCGGAGCACGCACGGACGGTTGGAGCAATGGAGGAAATCCAGAGATTGCTCGGTATGCAGGGGCTTGTGCGGGTAGAATCCTATGATATTTCAAATATAAATGGTTTTGAGACAGTCGGCTCCATGGTTGTCTTCGAGAACGGCAAGGCGAAGAAAAACGATTACCGCAAGTTCCGTATCCGTACAGTCAGCGGGCCGGATGATTATGGGGCAATGGAGGAAATGCTGACAAGGCGGTTTGAACACAGCAAACGGGAGAATCTTTCGGAACTGGATTCTTTTGGGCATTTGCCGGATATTATTTTTATGGACGGGGGAAAAGGGCAGGTAAACATAGCGGAAAAAGTATTGTTAAATCTAGATATAAGCGTGCCGGTCTGCGGTATGGTAAAGGATGACCACCATAGGACAAGGGGATTGTATTTTCGAAATCAGGAAATTCCGATAGATACCCACGGACAGGGATTCCGGCTGATTACAAAAATTCAGGACGAGACGCACCGCTTTGCCATTGAGTACCACAAACAGATACGGAGTAAGGCGCAGGTGCACTCGGTGCTGGATGATATACCGACAATCGGGGAGACAAGAAGAAAAGCGCTGATGAGATATTTTGATTCCATTGAGGAGATTCGGAATGCAACGCTAGAGGAACTGAAAGCGGTTCCCGGCATGAACGAGCGCTCGGCAAGGGAAGTTGTAAAGTGGGCGGGGAGAGAACAGGGCGAGACGTCAGATAGGAGTTAAGAATGGAGCATGCTTTTTTACCTGTCTCAAAGGAAGATATGAGACAGCGCGGGTGGGAGCAGTGCGATTTTGTCTATGTGATAGGCGACGCTTATGTGGACCATTCCTCCTTTGGCCCGGCGATTATCAGCCGTCATCTGGAGGCGAATGGTTACAAGGTGGGAATCATTTCCCAGCCGGATTGGAAAAAGGATGACAGCATAACGGTGCTTGGCGAACCGAGGCTGGCCTTCTTAGTGTGCGGCGGGAATATGGATTCTATGGTAAACCACTACACTGTGGCGAAGAAGCGGCGAGGAAAAGACGCCTACACACCGGGCGGTGTCATGGGGAAACGACCGGACTATGCGACTATTGTGTACTCGAATCTGATACGCAGAACATACAAGGAGACGCCGATTATTATTGGCGGGATTGAGGCGAGTTTAAGGCGGCTGGCGCACTATGACTATTGGTCAGATAAAATAAAACATTCGATTCTGCTGGATTCCGGGGCGGATTTGATTTCCTATGGGATGGGAGAACGGAGTATACTGGAAATTGCCGAGGCATTAGACAGCGGCATGGCGGTCAAAGATATCACTTACATTCCGGGCACGGTTTACCGGACGAAACAGGATGAAATCAATGCTTACAAGCCGGTTTTCCTTCCTTTATACGAGGAAATCGTGGCGGATAAGAGAAAGTATGCCGAGAGTTTTATGCGGCAATACGAGAATACGGATGCATTTACAGCGAGACCGCTTGTCGAGCTCTATCCGAATAAGGTAGCAGTGGTGCAGAATCCGCCTGCAAAGCCGTTGACTACGCAGGAGATGGATGACATATATGCCTATCCGTATACCGGAACATACCATCCTTCGTATGAAGCGCTCGGCGGTGTTCCGGCAATCCGTGAGATTCAGTTCAGTCTGACGAGCTGCAGGGGATGCTTTGGCGGGTGCAGCTTTTGTGCACTAACCTTTCATCAGGGCCGAACCGTGCAGGCGCGCAGCCATGCGTCCCTAGTGAGGGAAGCAGAGGAAATGACGAAGAAACGGGAGTTTAAGGGATACATCCATGATGTGGGCGGTCCGACGGGCAACTTTCGGAAACCTGCCTGTGAAAAGCAGATGAAAACGGGAGTCTGTCTGAAAAAGCAGTGTCTTTTCCCAAAGCCCTGTGCGAATCTGAAGGCAGAACATAAGGATTATGTAGCCTTGCTAAAGAAGTTACGGAATATACCAAAGGTAAAAAAGGTGTTTGTGCGCTCCGGACTTCGGTTTGATTATGTCATGGCAGATTCGGATGATACGTTTTTGCGGGAGTTGTGCGAACACCATATCAGCGGACAGCTCCGGGTGGCGCCGGAGCATGTGTCAGACAGTGTTTTGCATGCGATGGGAAAGCCGTCAAACGATGTGTACAGAAAATTTTTGAAGCGCTATGAAAGGGTAAATAGGCTGACGGGAAAGCAGCAGTATGTTGTCCCTTATCTTATGTCCTCCCATCCGGGCTCGACTCTGAAGGAGGCAGTAGAGCTGGCAGAGTATGTCCGGGATATCGGCTATATGCCGGAGCAGGTTCAGGATTTTTATCCTACCCCGGCGACAATTTCTACCTGTATGTACTATACAGGTCTGGATCCGCGGACGATGAAACCGGTTTATGTGCCTCGGACGCCGCATGAGAAGGCGATGCAGAGGGCGCTGATTCAATACCGGAATCCGGAGAATTATGAGCTGGTAAAGGAGGCGCTGTACAAGGCGGGGCGTGAGGATTTGATTGGGTTTGATAAGCATTGTCTGATACCGCCAAGAAAATTAGCCGGAAAAAGTACGAAAAAAGGGAATGTTAGAAAGCGGATGGGAAAAAATAAGAAAAAGTTTAAAAAAAAGTCTTGACCGTTACGTTACGTTGTAGTTTATAGTATAGACAAAAGATGACGGGGTGAGCAGATGACGAAAAGAAAACAGTATACGACAGGAGAATTTGCAAAAAAAGCGAATGTATCCATCCGGACAATTCATTATTATAATGACAAGAAGCTGATTACACCGAGCTTTGTCAGTGAAGCCGGATACCGGTATTACAGTGATGAAGATTTTGCGAAGCTACAAAAAGTGCTGACACTAAAACATTTGGGATTTTCACTGGAAGAAATTCGCATGATTTCACTTCATGAGAAGAATACTGACTTTCTCCGCCAGTCTTTTGAGCTTCAGTTGGATTTGGTGCGCAAGCGGATTGCACATTTGCAGTTTGTGGAGCAGTCGATACAGCAGACGGCGAAAGAATTTAATGAGACAGGGGAGGTGGATTGGGAGGCCATGACACATCTGATTCAGATTGTAGATATGGAAAAGGATTTGGTTGAGCAGTACAAGAATGGCGAGAATATTAAATCTAGAATTTATTTACACGATAAGTATTCTTATAACGAACAGGGATGGTTTCCGTGGCTGTTCTCGCAGATTCGTACCGCAGGCGTCAGGGATGTTTTGGAACTGGGCTGTGGGGATGGTGCTTTCTGGAAAATGTGCGCGGAACAGATACCGGATGACTGGCACATTGTTCTGTCGGATGTGTCCAGAGGAATGTTGGAGGATGCTGCCCACAATCTTCAGGGGATACCCGGGGACAGGAGCTTTCTCACCGCTGACTGCCAGAAAATTCCATGTGAAGACAGCAGTTTTGACATTGTGATTGCGAACCATGTTCTGTTCTATCCGAAAAATCTTCCGGCGGCGCTGAGAGAAATCTACCGGGTGCTGCGGCCGGGCGGCGTGCTGTACTGCGCAACCTATGGAAGCCGTCATATGAAGGAGATAGAAGGAATGACAAAAGAATTTGATGAGGAAATCAGCTTGTCAAGAGTGAAGCTCTATGAGAATTTCGGACTGGAAAACGGCAGGGAATGGCTGCAGAAATATTTTTCAGATATCCGCTGTGTAGAATATCCGGATTATCTGAATGTAACGGAGGCAGAGCCGTTGCTGGATTACATTTTGTCCTGTCACGGCAATCAGAGGGAACGGCTTGTTCAGCGATATGAATCGTTTCGGCAGTTCCTGCAGAAAAAACTGGAGCGAGAAGGGGCAATCCGGATTACGAAACAAGCGGGATTGTTTATTGCAAAAAAGTAACGAAAAGGAGGCAATTATGAAAATTTGTGTGACCGGCGGCGCCGGATTTATCGGAGGCAATTTTGTACAGTATATGGTAAAGAAATACCCGGATTACGAAATATTAAATCTGGACTTACTAACATATGCAGGTAATCTTGAGACACTGAAACCAGTGGAAAATGAACCGAATTACCGTTTTGTCCGCGGGGATATTGCGGATCGAAGCTTTATTATGGATTTGTTTGAAAAGGAAAAGTTTGATGTAGTCGTAAATTTTGCGGCAGAGAGTCATGTAGACCGTTCTATCAGTGAGCCGGGCATTTTTGTGCAGACAAATGTAATGGGAACGCAGGTACTTTTGGATGCATGTAAAGAATATGGGGTAAAAAGGTTTCATCAGGTATCCACGGATGAGGTGTACGGCGACCTTCCGATCGACCGTCCGGATTTGTTTTTCCATGAGGACACGCCACTCCACACCTCAAGCCCGTACTCCTCAAGTAAGGCGAGCGCAGATTTATTTGTTATGGCATATGAGAGGACATTTGGACTTCCGGTAACGATTTCCCGCTGTTCTAATAACTATGGGCCGTACCAGTTTCCAGAGAAACTGATTCCGCTTATTCTCTCAAGGGCACTGGAGGATGAACCGCTGCCAGTTTACGGAAAGGGCGAAAATGTCAGAGACTGGCTGCATGTAGAGGACCACTGTACCGCCATTGATTTGATTATTCATAATGGACAATCGGGTGAGATTTATAATGTAGGCGGACACAACGAGAAAACAAATCTGGAAGTGGTAAAGACGATTCTGAAAGAGGTTGGAAAGCCGGAAAGCCTGATTGAATTTGTCACGGACCGCCCGGGACATGATTTGCGTTACGCGATTGATCCGTCCAAGATTGAGAGAGAGCTTGTCTGGAAGCCGAGATATAATTTTGATACCGGAATCCGTCAGACAATACAGTGGTATCTGGATAATAAGGGCTGGTGGGAAAATATTATCAGCGGCGAGTACGAGAAATATTTTGAGAAAATGTATGGGGAGCGTCTGGCATAAGGACGTTTCCGGAATTGGAGGTTAGTGTGAAGGTACTGGTAACGGGAGTAAATGGTCAGCTGGGACATGATGTCATGAATGAGCTGAAAAAGCGGGAGCATGAGGCTGTCGGAGTTGACGTGGAAGAAATGGACATTACAGAGGAGGCAAAAGTCGGCGAAGTGCTTCGAAAAGTAAAACCGGAGGCAGTCGTTCACTGCGCTGCTTATACAGCGGTAGACCGGGCGGAGGAGGAAGAAGAACTCTGCAGAAAAATCAATGCCGAGGGTACGGAGAACATTGCCCGTGTCTGCGGAGAATTGGATTGCAAGCTTCTCTATTTGAGCACGGACTATATCTTTACCGGAGACGGCGAACGCCCTTGGGAGCCGGAGGATGGGGCATCACCGTTAAACGTATACGGACAGACGAAATATGAGGGAGAGCTGGCGGTAAAGAAGTATCTGGAGAAGTATTTTATCGTGAGGATTTCATGGGTGTTTGGCGTGAATGGCTCGAACTTTATAAAGACAATGCTCCGTCTGGGGAAGGAAAATGGTGCGGTCAAGGTGGTGGATGACCAGATTGGCTCGCCGACTTACACGGAGGATTTGGCGGTGCTTCTTGTAGATATGATAGAGAGTGAAAAATATGGCGATTACCATGCGTCCAATGAGGGCATATGCAGCTGGTATGAGTTTGCGGTTGAAATTTTCAGGGAGGCCGGTATGGATGTTTCGGTCACCCCGGTGGATAGCAGTTCTTTTCCGGCGAAAGCAAAGCGCCCGAAAAACAGCCGTATGAGCAAAGAAAAGCTTGTTAAAAATGGATTTAACAAGCTCCCTTCATGGCAGGACGCCCTGCATCGTTATCTAAAAGCAATAAACGTAAATTGATTAGTTGTGAATGCGGCAGAGCGAATGAGCCAGATAATTTGGTATAAACAGAGGAGAATCCTTCGTGCCGGAGGCGCTGGCAGAGCCCTTCGACTGGGAAGGGTTCTTTTTTTGCAGATAAACCATACTGTATATTTGCGAGTCCGGGCAATTATCGCCGGCAAGCCTTCCGGAAGCCTTACAAATCCGACACCGGACATGGCAGTCGCAGGTCTTTGTCGGAAGGGAGTCCTTTGCAAAGTATTCGCGGCGTGTGCACGAACCGCCGACCGCATTAGAGCAGAGTCCGGCAATGGCTAGGTTTCCGCATTTGGTACAGATAACGGCAGAAGTAACCGAATCTGGTTTTGCAAAAACCTTGCGCTTATAACCCTGATTTAACTTTTCCATTATTGTGCGCCACAGAATTTTGTGATAGCTGGTGGAGGTCTGTTTATCACTGGCGTCATAGCCTCCCCAGATACCTGCCGTCAGATAAGGAGTATATCCGACGAACCACAAGTCCCTGTTCCCTGTAGAGGTTCCGGTTTTTCCCGCCTGAGGCATATTCAGTTTCTGGAATTTGAGCTGTGTTCCTGTGCCCTTTTCAATAACATCCTTCATCGCACTTGTTAAAAGCCATGCGGTAGAGTCCTTCATGACCTGTCTCGATTCATCCTTATTATTCTGGAGCAGGACATTGCCATCGTGGTCAAGTATTTTGCTATAGAAGGAGGCACGGTGATAGACACCGCCGTTTGCGATAGAGGCAAACCCGGTTGTCAACTCCAGATTGGTGACACCTTTTGTCAGTCCGCCCAGTGCCATAGGCAGGGCAATATCTGTGTAAGTCTTTCCGGTTTCGTCTGTGTAGTTATCTACAAGAGAAGTAAAACCTAGATTTAACAGGTAATCATAGCCGGTTTTCGGCGTTACCTGCTCCAGTGTTTTAACGGCGACAATATTCATCGAGTCGGCAATCGCAGTCCGTAGAGAGGTAATTCCGCGGTAGCCGCTGCTGTACCAGTTTTTTACCAGCCGCTTTGTTCCGGGATAGTAATATTTGGCGTCATCCTGTACGGTGGCGAGAGTCATGCCGGCCGTGTCTAAGGCAGGCAGATAGGTAGACAGTACCTTGAAGGTAGAGCCGGGTTGGCGGACGGAGCCGGTGGCCCGGTTCAGAGTGCGGCTTCCGGTTTTTCGTCCGCGGCCTCCGCAGAGGGCTTTTACGTTTCCGGTACTTTGCTCCATCAGGACAAAGGACGCCTGCGGCTGAATGACAAAATTTACATTTTCCGCAATAATTTTATCATTCTTTTGGATGACAGCCTTTTTATACTGGGCAATAAGTTTCTTACCGGCTGCTTTAGAGGTATAATATTTACTGATTTTTTTGCCCTTCGTTTTCTTAAACCACCGCTTCATCGTATTAAAATCATAGGTTTCCTCTTTTCCATCCTTTCGCTGGATGGTCAGTTGATAAGTCAGCTGGTATTTGGAATCCGGAGGATAATATTTTTTATTGTTGATAATCTTATCACACACTTTCTGCATGGAGCTGTCCTGTGTGCTGTATATTGTCAGCCCGCCGCTGTAAAGAGCATTGTATGCCTGTGTTTCGGTATAGCCGAGTTTTTGCTTCAAGTCCTGAATTACCTGCTCAATCAGTGCGTCGGTAAAATAGGAGGTGGCGTGGGAAGTCCGTTCATTTTCCTTGTTTATTGTCTGAATCCGCTTGAATACATCATCCCGTATCGCTTCATTGTATTCTTCCGTCGTGATGACGCCCTGTTCTTTCATATAAGTAAGGACGGTAGTCCGTTTCTTTTTATTTTTATTCGGATGTGAAATTGGGTTGTAGGCAGACGGATTCTGTGTAATTCCGGCAAGGACAGCACACTCCGAGAGAGTCAGAGTGGAGACGTCTTTGTTGAAATACCGCTTAGATGCAGCCTGTACCCCGAGAGTATTCTGACCAAGGTTAATGGTGTTGAGATAGTATTCTAAAATCTGTTTCTTAGAATATTTTGTCTCAAGCTGGATGGCAAGGTACTGCTCCTGAACTTTTCGCTTTACACGGTTAAACATAGTGCTCTCCTCGCCGCCGCCAAAGACTTGGTTTTTCAAAAGCTGCTGTGTCAGTGTGCTGGCGCCCTGATTGAAATTCCCGCCGTTGCTGATTCCGGCAGCAAATGCCCGGAGAATCCCCTGAAAATCAACGCCGTTATGTTTCCAGAAACGTTCATCCTCGATGGCAACAAATGCATTTTGCAAGTCAACTGGGATTTTATCCAGTGTAACGTACTCGCGGTTGGCGTCCTTGCCGACCAGTGTTTGTATCGTACGTCCCTTTGTGTCTTTGATGGAGGTGGTATATCCCTGTGGGACAACCTGAATCGCGTTTATGTCGGGGGTGGTAGATACGATACTGCGGAAGGCGCCAAAAAAAGCGCTGAGTCCTACACAAATGGCAATAAAAAGCACAACCAGACCGATGCGCAGTCCGATTAGCCGCATTTTATAGAGCTGGTGTGTAAGTGGTGACGTCAGCCGTTGTACACGCTTTTCTACCTTTCTCTGGCTAAAATTCATAGTATCCTCCATTTTGTATAAAGTAGTGTGCTGATAACTATATGATAACTGTTCGGCACAGCTCGATTCTCGCCATGTGAATGGAATTCACATGGCTACATCTCGCTATGCGCTGAGCGCACCATACAGAAAAAAGGAAAAGTTACTGTTTGTAAGCGAGCTTACACAGTAACTTTTCCTTTTTTCTGTGCGGTGCTGAACAGTTATCATATATTATACCAAAAACCCTTGAAAAGGCAAAGTAGAATTAGTAAAATAACTACAACAGGAATTTTTATGAGCAAATAAATTAGTGACGAATGACAGGAAATGGAGAAAAAAGGAGAATATGGCGGATTCACATATTATTTTATATCAGGGCGGGCAGGGAGAAATTGTGGAAAAAAAGTCGAGATTTATCGCAAATATTTTTCCAGTGCAGAATGAGGAGGAGGCATTGGAGGAAATTGCCCGTATGAAAAAGAAATATTACGATGCCAGGCATAATTGTTTTGCCTATGTGATTGGAGAAAACAATGAGACAGAGAGGTGCAGTGACGATGGAGAGCCGTCCGGCACGGCGGGGCGGCCAATGTTAGATGTGCTGACCGGGCAGGGGATTCATAATGCCGTTGCCATCGTGACAAGGTATTTTGGGGGTACGCTGTTAGGAACGGGAGGACTTGTGCGGGCATATTCGGGGGCCATGAAAGAGGGACTTGCCAATTGTGTACTGCTAAAGAGGAAGGCAGGACACAAAATGAGCATAAAAACAGATTATAATGATATTGGTAAATTACAGTATGCAGCAAGGAAACTGGAATTGACGGAGTTAGATACCATTTATACAGATACTGTCACGCTGGTGCTTTTAGTGCCGGACGACATGCTGGAAAAGACAGAGAAGGAAGTAACGGAGCGGACGTCCGGGCGGGCTGGGATAACCTGCGGCGAAAAGCTATATTATGGTATTTCCGGCGGTGAAATTGTATTACTGTGAGGAGGTTAAAGGCGTGGATTTATTAGATTATATGAGTGAACAGAATAAGGAAAAGGAATCTCCGTTAGCCTCCCGCCTGCGCCCGGTGACATTGGATGAGGTAGTTGGGCAGGAGCATATAATTGGGAAAGGAAAGCTTTTGTACCGTGCGATTAAAGCGGACAAGCTAAGCTCGATTTTGCTGTATGGGCCGCCAGGAACCGGGAAAACGACGCTTGCCAAAGTGATTGCGGGTACGACCAGCGCCGCTTTTCTTCAGATAAACGCAACCTCGGCGGGGAAAAAAGATATGGAGGAGGTTGTGGCGAAGGCAAAAGAGAATCTCGCAGCGTATTGCAAAAAGACAATTCTCTTTATTGATGAGATTCATCGCTTCAACAAAGGCCAGCAGGACTACCTTCTTCCGTTTGTGGAAGACGGGACAGTGATTTTGATTGGCGCAACGACGGAAAATCCGTATTTTGAGGTAAATGGGGCGCTGATATCGCGCTCGATCATATTTGAACTGAAGCCATTGAGCAGGGAAAATATCAAGACGCTTCTTCTTCGTGCGGTTAACGATACGGAGAAGGGGCTGGGTAGTTACCATGGCGAGATTGATGAGGGAGCGCTGGAGTTTCTGGCTGATATCAGCGGCGGGGATGCCCGCACCGCCCTCAATGCAATAGAGCTCGGTATTTTGACGACAGAGCGCAGTGAAGATGGCAAAATACACATTACGACAGAGGTGGCGGAGGAGTGTATCCAGAAAAGAACGCTCCGCTACGATAAAACGGGAGACAACCATTACGATACAATTTCCGCATTTATCAAGAGTATGCGCGGTTCAGATCCCGACGCCGCCGTTTATTATCTTGCAAGGATGTTGTATGCCGGAGAGAGCATTACGTTTATCGCAAGGCGGATTATGATATGTGCGGCAGAGGATGTATCAAATGCGGATCCACAGGCACTTGTGGTGGCAACGAGTGCGGCACAGGCAGTAGAGCGGCTGGGTATGCCGGAGGCAAGGATTGTTCTTGCTCAGGCTGCTGCGTATGTGGCATGTGCGCCAAAAAGTAATTCTGCGATTATGGCAATCGACGCAGCGACAGAGTACATCAGCAGCCATCCTAACTACCGGATTCCTTCTTATCTGATGGACGCCCACTATAAGGGGGCTGCGAAGCTGGGGCATGGAATCGGCTATAAGTATGCACATGAGTATGAGAATCATTATGTGAAACAGCAATATCTGCCGGATGAGGCCAGCGGGGAGCGCTTTTATGTTCCTTCTGATAACGGCTATGAGGCAGAGATTCAGAAATATTTTGAAAAGATTGGTGCCGACAAAAAATAAAATAAGGCACAGAAAAGAGGGTATCCATGGAAGAAGAAAAGAAAACAAAAAGTTCCTATACAAAGGGACAGAGGATTTTTGCCATTGTAGGAGTAATCCTTTTACTGGCATTGTATCTGATTACGTTGGTTTCGGCCATTACAACATCTCCGGCAGCGCCAGCGCTTTTTAAAGCCTGCATCGGGGCGTCTATGCTTCTGCCGATTATGCTGTGGTGCTATGTTCATTTTGGAAAATTGCTGATGGGAAGAAAGGAATAGTGTGATGAAGAAGATGATAGCGGGACTTCTGGCAGTTGTTTTGTTGTTTGGAATGACAGGCTGCGGGAAGGAAGAAACGCCTGAAACAACGCCAAAACCGAACGCTAAGGCGGCGAGACAGGCAGATATGGGCGCTCCAAGTGCGCAGAGTATGTGGGAGGAGGATGCGATTGTAGCTTACAGGAAATATCTGGAGGAAAGAGAGGGTGTGAAGGATTTATATTTTTCCTGCGTGTATGTGGCAGAGGACGGACAGGGGGTGACATTGGCACTTGCCCACGAAAAAAATGCAGTGGATAAGGAAGATGGATATATCACGACAAGCCATATCGTCCTGAACAATTATGTAAATGGAAAGGTTGTACAAATTAAGGGAAGCAGTATGGACAGTTTTAGCAATTCGTCAAGAATTACATTTTCGGATGGGATGATGTGGGTTCCTGTGTATGGTGGCGTAAGCTTTTATACGGTTGAGAAAGATAAGCTGAAAGGAACGGTTTATGCGACAGAAATGGGAAAGTCAACGGTATATTCAGTAACGGGAGAAAAACGGACAGAGCCGGAGCCGGTGAAAGAATCGGAAGTAGACGCTATATTAAAGACAGAGCGCGAGAGAGCCGTTCCGATTAAATTTTATAAAAATACAATAGAAAATAGAAATAAATACTTATCGGATGATTATGATAATCAAGAATAAAAAAAGCCCTTACAGGAACCCTGAAGGGCGAAAATCGAGGTGACAGGATTTGAACCTGCGACCTCTGCGTCCCGAACGCAGCGCTATACCAAACTTAGCCACACCTCGAAAGTATCGATTGTCGAATCTTCACGACACTTTTTATATTTTACAACGAGAATACATTTTTGTAAACTCTTTTCTGAAATTTTTTTGATTTTTTTCATTTTTGTGCAGTGTACAGAATAAAAGCGGCATGATATAATAGTTTTATATGCTGGATGTAAAAAGAAAGGATTATGCTTATGAAGAAAAAATATCTGGTTATCCTCTTAGTGATTAGCTTATTTCTCGGAAACGGGCTGTGCAGCGCAGACGGAATGGCAGTAGAGCGTCCGGCGACTGGCAGTTCACAGGGTATAGACAAGGAACAGAAGGAAACTTACGGAAACAAGATTAAGAATATGCCGACGGGGCGTATTCATACAAAGACCAGAAAGTTGCCGGAGAAAGCAGTGGAGCAGGCAAAGTCTGTCGGAAAAGAAGGGCTTTCCCGGGAAAAATCAAATAAGGCGTCAGCAATCTATCATCATAGCTGGGATAAATACGCAAATTACTATTTCTATAACCAGTTCTCGGATAAGGAAAGGGGGATATATGATGCGCTTGATGATATTTGCCAGAGATATTTGACATCAAGTGAGGACGCAGAGCAGGAAGAAGAAGGTTGTTATCTGCAGCCGTTGAAAATTGAAGAAAAAGATTTGCAGGATTTGCAGAAAGAGCTGGGAAATAGAGAAGAAGCATGGCAAAGAGTATCGGACATTGTTTTTATATTTCAGGCGTCGAATCCACAATATTATTTTTTAGATTCTTCTATATGGAGCGATAGTACAAATAGAGTAGTGGCGCTCGGCGTCTACCGTGTATTTGCATCGGGGCAGGAACGGCAGACAGCCACAGAAACCGTGCAGACGCAGTTGGATAATTGGGAGGCTCAGATAGAAAACGAAAAGACTGACGAAGACAAAGTAAAGTTAATTCATGATTTAATAACGGATAAAGTTACCTACAATTACGATATTGAGGATGAAGAAACCTTTGATGATGAGGAAGCGTTGACGCAGTCGGTGTACAGCGTGCTGTGTATGGATGAGACAGTGTGTATGGGTTATAGTGAAGCTTTTGCCCTGTTGTGCAATGGGGCAGACATTGACGCTGTAACGGTGACAAGTCTTGAGCATGCGTGGAATAAGGTCAGAGTAAATGACTCGTGGTATAATGTAGACTGTACATGGGATGATTCCGAGGATGAGGGACGATATGACTTTTTTGAGAGAAGTGATTCGTATCTGGATAGAACGGATTCTATTCGAAGCCCGATGCACAAGGAGGAAAGTGTATGGGAGGATATTTTGCCGGTATGTTCCCTTGATTCCAATCCCCCGGATGAATTTACGCCGGGAACACTGCCTGTTATTACGAACAGGGCAGCGTCGCCGCTTATTTCTTTTTCTGAGGGAAAGGCAGTCCTTGCCGCTTCTACGGAAAATGCCAAAATCTATTATGCACTCGATGATACGGCGCCGTCGCCGGGTTCTGTGAAGTGCTATTTATATAAGGGAGCATTTACTGTATCGAAGGGGATGACAATAACAGCCGTGACAGTCTGTGACACCTATTTAGATAGTGAGGCGGCGGAATGTACAGTGAAGGATGCCGTGCTCACGACGCCGACGTTGAAACCGCAGGAAACGTTGAAACCGCAGACAACGCCATCCATATCGCAGACGACACCACCTACAGGCTATCGTATTACTTATAAGCTGAACGGCGGTAAAAATAACAAAGGAAATCCGTCCTCTTATATGAGCACATCCGCAGACATTGTGCTGCAAAAACCGACGAAGAAAGGCTATACTTTTAAAGGGTGGTATGAGGACAGCAGTTTTCAGAGAAAGGTTACCCGGATTTCAAGGGGGAGTATCGGAAACAGGACGCTGTATGCGAAATGGCAGGCAAACAAATATAAAGTAGTGTTCAAGGGAAATGGTCGTACGAAAGGGAAGATGTCGTCTATGACTTCCCGGAAGTACGGAAAGAGCTTCCGGCTGAAAGCGAACAAGTTTAAGCGGAAGGGCTGGCGCTTTGCCGGGTGGAGTACGAAAAAGAACGGAAAGGGAAAGCGGTTTGCTAATCGTCAGAAAGTAAAGAACCTTACTTCCAAGGCAAACGGAAAGGTAACACTTTACGCGCGTTGGAAAAGAAAATAAAACACTATGAGGAGGAATGAGATTATGATGAAACAGGTAAAGAGACTCGGCTGTTTTGTGCTTGTACTGGCACTTGCAGCTACACTCACAGGACAGGCTCCGCTGCAGGCAAAAAAGAAAAAGAAGCCGAAGCTGAGTAAGACAAAACTGACTTTATATGTTGGCAAGACAGCGAAACTGAAGGTAAAGAACAACAAAAAGAAGGTAAAATGGTCGTCTTCGAAAAAGTCTGTAGCAACGGTTTCCAAAAAGGGAAAAGTAAAGGCAAAGAAAAAAGGAAAGGCAACGATTACGGCAAAAATCGGAAAGAAGAAGCTGAAATGCAAGGTAACAGTGAAAAAAGCCAAGAAGAAGATTATCTACAAGACGCTCCGGATTGAAGATTTTGAAAGCTATGCACCGGGGACGGACTGGAGCAATTACACGCTGGGAGAGGGATTGACCAGTGGAGGAACCGAGGCCGCTCACTATCTGGCAAAGGATGAGACGATGAAAGTGGTTACCGATCCGGAAAATGCTGCAAACAAGGTTTTGCAAGTTAAACCTAGATTTTATAGTTTCTGCCCGGTATTTACCGTTGACCTTGCAAAACTGACGGGAGTACCAGCAAAGAAACTGGGCGATTATGCCGGAATCCGGGCTAAAATCCGTGTTGTCAGTGACGCCAGCAGTCATGTTGGAATTGCAACCGGTTCATTCTTTGGCAAAGCAGGGACAATAAATAAGAAATATGCGTTTAACACCTATACGACACAGCAGCAGGCATTGCCGGCAGAGAGGGAATTCTATAAATTTTACTTTGCAAAGAGTATGGCAGCCGGAGAAACGGCGGAGGACAAAACGATGCCACAGTTTTCTTCTGGAAAGCACGGGGCAGGACATAAATTTTCAGAATCGGATAAGAAGGTTGGATTTGCGACAAAGACGCTGGTGTTTACGAAATATCTGACGGGAGACATAAAAAATCAGACGACCTTTGATGTTGTGCTTGGCGGGAGCTATGGCGTTACTGCAAAGGGCGAGTATCTCGCATGGTATATGGATGACGTCGAACTGATTTATAAATGATAAGAAATATTGCTATAAAAGGATAGAAAAAAGCAGGCGGCTTATGCGTCGTCTGCTTTTTCATTCGCCTTATTCTGAAATTTCTCATCCCATATTAGGAAACGTTCATGTATTCCCCTCCCTATGACATCCCTGCCATCGGTGGCGGTTACTTCGAATACCAGCCGGCGGCCGTCGATTTTGACTAATTTGCTTTCACAGGTAACAGTCATACCGAGGGGAGTGGGAGCATCGTGAGTTATATCCAGATGAATTCCTACGGTACCCTGACCGTCTTCGAGGTATGGGATAAGACTGCGCCATGCCGTCTTTTCCATTAGTGCGACCATAGCGGGAGTAGCAAATACATCCAGCGTACCGCTTCCCATCGTTTTTGCCGAGTTGTCTTTATTCACGATGACAGTCTCGGTGTTTGTTATGCCCTCTTTTAGCATGTTTTTTCTCCAATCGTTTCAAATTTTCTGCCAGTGTTGGCTGTTCTTTCGGGACATAATAGCCCCGGTTTGTCAGTTCCTCCTGAATCGCATCTAGGATTTCTTCACTTTCTGCGGAGACAGTGTGGTAGTGATAATCGGCAGTTATTTTTTTCAAGAGAGTGGATTTGCCGCTGTATATGCCCTGCATAAATTTGCCGACGTCCCGCCGGGAGCGTATATCCATTTCTGCCTTGATTCTTCCATACATTTTATGGTTTACATATACATTGTCGATCGTTCCGCCCTGATCAACGATGCAATTCAGCTCATCCTCGGTCTGGTTATCCGTATGATGGCATTTGAATACGCGTACTGAAGTGTTCCGCCTGTCTGGATAAAAAAGATATCCGCGGTTAGTCGATATAATTTTTTCTCTTGCAGAGCGTAAAAGAGCAATATCCTGAACGATTATCTGCCTGCTGACGCCAAACTCACGGGCGAGGATAGTACCCGGTATAGGCTTGTCTGCCTTTGCAAGGTATTGCAGTATGCCTTTTCTCCGCTCATCTCCTGACATAGGCACCCCTCCGTTTCGATATCGGATTCCCTGCTTCTCATTCCGTCACATGGAGATTTTTCAATGAAATATCCATAATAGGTGCAGAGTGGGTAAGGGCTCCGCTTGATATATAGTCTACACCAATCTCTATCAGATTAGCAACATTTTCTGCCGTAACATTTCCTGAACATTCTGTCTCAGCACGCCCGTCAATGATTGAGATGGCCTCCTTCATCATCTCAGGAGTCATATTATCAAGCATAATGATGTCTGCTCCGGCTTCGACAGCTTCTCTTACCATATCCAGAGTCTCTGTTTCAATTTCAATCTTTCGCACAAAAGGGGCGTATTCCTTTGCCATGGATATGGCAGCGGTAACACTGCCGGCAGCCCCAATGTGATTGTCCTTTAAAAGAATCCCGTCAGACAGGTTATAACGGTGATTGTAACCGCCTCCGGCCTTTACTGCATATTTTTCAAAAATGCGCATGTTCGGCGTCGTTTTCCGGGTATCTAGGAGTTTTGTTTTCGAGCCCTTCAATAAGGTAACAATAGAATTAGTATAGGTGGCGATTCCGCTCATGCGCTGCAAATAATTCAGTGCCGTCCGCTCGCCGGATAAAAGGACGCGTATGTCGCCTGTCACAACTGCCATCCGCTGACCGTTTTTCACAGTCTCTCCGTCATGGCAGAAAAATTCAATGCTGACTGTTTCGTCCAACAGCTTGAAAACGCGCTCGAATACAGGCAGTCCGGCGACGATGCCGTCCTGTTTGCAAATCAGTTCGACCTCGCCTTTTTTTGCCTCGCGCATAATGGCGTTTGTTGTAATGTCCTCGCTTGTTATATCTTCGGAAAGCGCCTGACGAATCAGATGGTCAGCGTTTAACTGCATTGTAATATCATTCATGAGATTGTTTCATCCTTTCAATTTCTTTCAGCACAGCATATCGGTAGCTGTCTGCCAGTTTGTCCGTATCGTTATATTTTTCCGGTTTGATTTCAAATTCTGGAATTTTTGCCGGTTCGTAATTATTTCTGATATTTATGGCGGAGCGTTCAGCAAATACAAGGCTTTCCAAAAGGGAATTACTGGCAAGACGGTTTCGTCCGTGTACCCCGTTGCAGCTCGTTTCGCCAATGGCATACAGCCGTTTCATCGAGGTGCGGCTGTTTTTATCCACATCAATTCCGCCCATAAAATAGTGCTGCGCCGGAACGACAGGAATACATTCCTTCGTACAGTCGTAGCCTTCCTCTAAGCACCGCTCATAAATATTTGGAAAGTGTTCGAGAATCGTCTTTTCTGGTATCGGCGCCATGGAAAGCCATACATAGGGCTGATTATCCTTTTTCATCTGGAGAAGCACTTGTTTTGTCAGAACATCCCGTGGCAGCAGTTCATCGACAAACCGTTTTTTGTCTTTATTCAGCAAAATGGCGCCCTCGCCACGAACCGATTCGGAAATCAGAAAACGCCGTCCCGGTTTTGGCGAATACAGTGTAGTCGGATGAATCTGTATGTAGTCTATATTTGAGAGGGTAATGCCATGCGTTAAGGCGATAGCAATGGCATCCCCGGTAATATGACGAAAGTTGGTGGAATGTTCGTACAGTCCGCCGAGTCCGCCGCAGGCAAGAACGGTATAATCAGCAGTCAGCGTAAGAAGTCCGCCCTCCGGAGGTTTTGCCACCAGACCATAACAGATATTGTTCCGGCATAGAATATCCAGCATTGCCGTGTGTTCGTAAATCGTTATATTTTTTCTTTCTCGTACTCTCTCAAGTAATTTTCCGGTAATCTCCTTCCCGGTAACATCCTTATGAAATAAAATACGGGAGTCAGAGTGTCCGCCCTCTTTTGTAAAGAGCAGTCTGCCGTCCTTTTTTTCAAAGTCGACACCATAGGAAATAAGTTCCTCAATAATTTTGCGGGATGAGCGAATCATAATGTCAACCGATTCTTTGCGATTCTCGTAATGCCCGGCTTTCATAGTATCTTCAAAGTAATGCGGATAATCATCTTCTGATTTCAGGACGCAGATGCCGCCCTGAGCCAGAAAGGAGTCGCTCCTTTCGACATCCTCTTTAGTGAGAATCGTTATCCGCTTGTCCGTGGGAAGGCAGAGTGCGCAAAAAAGTCCGGCGGCGCCGCTTCCTACGATTAGTATATCGGAATGAATATCCATACTTTCCTCCATGTCCGTCAATGCGCAAGCTGCAGCATACGCGTTAAAGGGGTATTTGCCTGTGAACGGAGAGCATCCGATACATGCACTTCATTCTCGCCCGTTTCCATTACGTGAACAATTTTTTCTAAAGTAATTGTTTTCATATCCTGACAGCGGAGAGAATCTCCGGCAGGATAAAATTTCTTGTCTGGACATTTTGCTCTTAACTCATATAAAACGCCGAGCTCCGTGCCAATGATATATTCCCCTGCTTCATCGCGGCCTGCAAAGTCAATGATTTCGGAGGTGCTTCCGATAAAGTCGGCAAGGGCAAGAATATCCGGCTTACATTCCGGATGAGCTAAAAATTTAGCTCTCGGATGAGCAGACTTTACAGCTTTTACCCCATCCGCTGAAAGCCCGGCGTGTACATGGCAAAAGCCATCATTAAAGATAAAATTTTTCTCCGGTACCTGTCCGGCTATATAGCGCCCAAGGTTTTCATCCGGAATAAAAAGAATATTTTCATTTGGCAGAGTTCTCACGATTTTCAAAGCATTCGACGAAGTCACGCACACATCGGAGCAGCATTTCAATTCGGCGGTGGAGTTGATGTAGCACACAACAGCCAAATCTTCATATTCTTCCCGCAGCTGGTTTATTCTTTTAATATCTGCCATATGTGCCATTGGGCAGTCGGCGGACGCATCAGGCATAAGTACTCTTTTCCTAGGATTTAGAATTTTGGCGCTCTCTCCCATAAAGGAAACTCCGCAGAATACAATAGTATCTGCCTCTATATCGGTGGCAAGTTTACTCAGATAAAAAGAATCCCCTATGTAATCCGCAACCTGCTGTACCTCATCACGCACGTAGTAGTGTGCGAGGATGACCGCATTTGTTTCCTTTTTTAACTGCTCGATACGAGCTTGTAAATCGTTCATCTCCATAATAATCTCCATTCTTTGTCTGGTTGTGGGCGTTATGTTAGCCCTTACTATACCATAAAAGTTTACAGATGACAAGACAGTAACAGTTTATAGGTTTCACGTATTACATAAAGAAATTTCTTTGTGTAATACGAAAACTGCATAAACTTTTACTCGCAAAATAGCGAGGGAAGTCCCCCCAAAAATATTAGAAGTGAAGCCCGTTCCCTTTCAGGGGAGTAAACAAAGGGATGGGGGAAATATCAGTGAGGTTCTATCAATTCGCGAAGCGAATTACTAAGAGCCGAGTCGATATTTCCCCCATCCCTTTATTATCTCCACAGAAAGGGAACGGGCAGCCGGTAATCCGGCTGCCCGTTTGAAAGAGGAGTTTTATGAAAAAATATCAAAAATTAGGAATAAGCATTTTTTATATATAAGCTAAGAAATGTTTCTGTTCCTTAACTTATGACTATAGTATAGACCGCAATTGTGAAAAAAAGGTGTTCAAATTTGTTCAAAATTGTGAACAGTTTGTTAAGTTTAAGACGTTTTATGCCTGAAATTGTCGTATTTTCTCCTGAAGCCTGATTTTTTTCTCATCTAAGAGCAGTTCTTTGTTATATTCATAAAATTTATCACAGCCATGCTCTGAGACAAACCAGACGGCATTGGGATTCAAGGTAAGTCCGGTAACAAATAGTACCATTTCCTGTCTGCCGGCAAATACCTTTTCTAAAAAAAGAAAGGCGTTTGTCAGCGACTGGCGGGTGCGTCCAGCCAATTCGTCGTATTCGGATACAAGGCTGTCAAAGGCTTTTTTGACGTGTGAAAAAGCAGTGTCCGAATCCGGGGCGTGTAGAGGGGAAAGGCTGTTGGCATAGGAGGAAAGCTGTTCAAGGGCGTTTAATAAAACGCTTTCTCGTTCCTCTGTCAGTTGTCCGGCGGCTTTTTCCGTGACAATTGTTTTTTGCAGCCGTTCCTTTTCTTCATAAAGCAGCTCGTCCGCGCGTTTATCTGAGGTGGCAAGCGCTCCCTTCCAACGGCTGAGTGCCTCAAATATTTGTGTTATTATTTCATCCGTTTTGTGAGATGTGGCAAACATTTCATTTAGCTTTCCGAGAAAGAGTCCGATTACACTGAGTGCCTCGTCAAATGGGGCTTCTTTTAGACGTTCGAGTATATCCGGGCAGCTTGAACCCTGTAAAATTTCCACAACGTCATAGGTGTGACTGTATTTTTTAAACAGCTCGTAGTAGCTGCTAAAATCCCTTGCAATTTCCTCATGCTGGAGGTATTGGTGAATTGTTGGGGTGGTTATAGGCAGCGACTGCTTTTCGTAAGCATCAATCAGCCGGGACAAATCCTCCCAACCTCTGGCCGTCACAAAATCTTCGCCGTGAATGGTCGCATCGACTTGATAAAAATTTTCCTTTTTGATATCAAGGTATGTCAGGATGGCGGGGTTTACGCTGTGGGCGTAGGCATACTTTTTCCATGCTGTGAAATCTTCTGCAATGTCAATTCGTTTGAGGCGGTCCAGTGTCACTGTGTCAAAATCCCGGACAGATTTATTATATTCCGGAGGATTTCCGGCGACGACAATAAGCCAGCCCTCCGGTACACGGTGTGAGCCAAATGTCTTGTACTGTAAAAATTGAAGCATGGTAGGGGCAAGTGTCTCGGAAACGCAGTTAATTTCATCCAGAAAGAGAATTCCTTCTGTTAGATGCGTCTCGTTCATTTTATCATAAATAGAAGCAATAATCTCACTCATTGTATATTCCGTCACAGAAACGGTCTGCCCCCGATATGTCTTTTCCCGGATGACAGGAAGACCGACTGCACTCTGCCTCGTGTGGTGGGTAATCGTATAAGATACAAGGGCGATGTGCTCCTTGGCGGCAATCTGTTCCATAATAGCAGTTTTTCCGATGCCAGGAGGTCCCATTAGAAGAACCGGTCGCTGCTTTTCGATAGGAATCTCGTATTGGCCCTGTTCATTTTTTGAAAGATATACATGCAGGGTGTTGATAATTTCCTGCTTTGCTTCCTGAATTGTCATTGTATAGCTGCTCATGCGTCATTCTCCATTCTGAAGCCGATCGCTTCAACTTATATTAATCTCCATTTCGGAGCGTCACACTATGCCTATTCATCTGCCAGAGATTCCTCAATACGCAGCCGGATAGCCCATGAAGGCACATGCTCGTAGGAGGGGAGTATTCTGGAAGGGGAATCTTCCTTGAGAAAATCTGCCAGCAAAAAGGCGGTAGGATAATCCGGGGGATGTTCCGGATAGGTGCCATATCCGTCAGTAAGAATCATAAGTCCCTGTAGTCGGGAAAGCGTTCCTTTCTTCTGCTGTTCGGAAATATAGCGGAATACACAGCGGTAATCTGTGCCGCCAAAGCCCTTTACCGTAAAGCTGTCTGCCATGGAAGCGAGCTTTGCCATATCGGTAATACATATGTCATCCTGTATTATGGTGTCAAATTGAAGCAGATGAATTCGTATATGGCGGAAAAAACGTTTGGAATTTTTTAAAATTGCATACGTCTCACTCAGAAAGCGCCGAATTGGTTTTCCCTGACAGGAGCCGGACGTATCGACAGCGATGACCAGTTCCTGTATTTTCTTTTCTTCTTTATATTCCAGCGGCTCTAGGAGGGGGATGTTCCGATACAAATCTATGCCGAGTGTATAGTAGGACAAATCAAATTCCTCGTCGTTTATTTGCATCTCCTCGCGCCATGCCGCAAAGCGCCTGAGAAAATAATCGTATCGGTATTCATCCGGCTTGTTTATCCGGAGGCTCTGAAGCAGTGTGCCGGCATTTGTCCCTGCTCTGCGTTCAAACGTTTCCATATTTGTTTTCGTCTTATCGCTGATTTCCTGCCATTTCGATTTGTTTTTCTGTTGTTGTTCGCGATTGTCGGAGGAACCTTTTTTCGGCCAGTATTCATGCGTGTCAATGTGAAAATCCTGCTCCATAAGGAGTCCGTTTTCTTTATAGAAAACACTGTCCTCTAATATGTGGTAAAGTCTGCCGGGCGTGTATAATGTCACTTTATCTTCCAGATACTGATAAGTACGTTCCCGTATCGGAGACTGCATTTTCCGTATGCACGGATAAGGGAGGGAATCCAGAATGAATTCGACGCAGATATCACAACACAAATCCCAAAGACCGGATTTATCCTTGCCGGGCAGATACAGATGGGAAAAAATGCAGTGAAGCAGATTGTGAAAATAAGCCCGGTTTATAAGAATGGGGTTTTCCTCGAAAGAGGACAGCAGATACCGGGGCTGAAAATACAATTTTTCACCATCCGTAGCGCTAGAGGAAACAAGAGGGCTTATTTCATAGGTAAGCCCGGCCAACGCCACATCCAGATAACGCATGGAGAGATATAGCTCGTTTCGCGCGGTAGATAATATTTCATTCCCGAGCTGAGTCAATGATGAGTTTTCCATAGGCTGTTACCCTCCTTTCACGTAAGCTAAGCATTATTTTTTATCAAAAATTATAACTGAAATCGTTCCGACGCAGAATGTGTCCCGCCAAGACGGTTCTCAAAATCCAGTAGGAAGCTGATTAGTTCCGGCTGACCAAGGAAAGAGGCAATGTTTTTTGCCAGGGACAGCAGCTCTGTTCGTTTTTCCGTCTTTTCCAGAAAATGCCGCAAGCTGTCCATATCATGCTCCGTCATATACCATGTCAGAAGTTTTTCCGTGTGCTCCTCCCAGTACGCCCGGTAGGAATGGGCGGCCTCCGGCGTTAAGCCGTAGGGAAAGCGGAGACGGTATGACAGAATCCGCGCCAGCACAGAGATGTCCTCGCTGACACAGGCACGGTTCCACAGGCTGTCATAGCGGGGATAGTCAATCCTTGCGTTATAGAAGCACTGCTGATACAGATATCCGGCGCCATATCCGACTTCACTGAAAATGCGGGCCGGTTCATTGGCGATATATTCATATTCATAATGCGGAAACAGAAGAACAGCCATGTCGTCTTCCCCATATGAAACGGTAACAGTAATTTCTTGATTCATATCGTAAAGGATATCCTTCAGGCAGGTACAGTCGCCGTCTCCGTGCTGCAGAAAAATGTGTGACACGTTGTGACAATTTTTGAAAGAGCCGTCCTCAATCTCAATTCCTCCATGTGGAAGATAAACCGTTTCCAACGCCCGGCAGTTATAGAACGCATGTTTTCCGATACGAACTGTCCCTTCCGGAATATGGATTTCTTTCATTTCGCGGTTTTCTGCATAGGCGTAATCTCCGATTTCCAGATGTGGCGGATGTTTTCTGTCAGCCATGTTTCCTCCATTTCTGTCTATGCCATAGGGCAAATATAAAATAATGTACATATTTTGAGCACAATGATACCACCGTATAGACTTTTTTTCAAGAAAATGATATACTATTTTTATATGTGCAAAGGAAAGGAGAGGAAGGTATGTTTTGCGTAAACTGTGGAAATGAAGTAAAAGAGGACGACAAATTTTGTAAGAATTGCGGAGCGCAGGTACAGCCGAATCAGGCGGCTTCTATGACTTTTACCCAAAATCGGCAGAAAAGGCATAAAAATAAGACCGGGCTTCTCATTGGAACGATTATAGCAGCGGGTGCGGTGCTTTTGATTGTACTATTTGTTTTAACTACCGTCTACCGGAATAAGGCAAATGAGACACTGGATAAACGGAACCAAAGATATGAAAATTCATATACACCGGGTGCGGATGGGGATTATAGGTATCACAGAAATTATGGAGACCATTTTATGGGGAATGGCGCCCATTCGTGTTTTTAGGCTAACATCGTTAGCTTGGCCTAACGGCAGATACTATAAAAAATGCAAGGGAGCGGGCAATGAAATATAATGTAGAAGAAATCAGGGAACGGATCCATATCGGGCAGTTAGAAGGAATTGGTGAGCGGCTGGAGGAGGATATCGCAGGAATTCTTAACCGTGCAGGTGTTTATTTCCGCATTTTCAACCGTGCCAAAACACCATCCTCCATTGTGTGGAAGCTGGAAAAGGGCAGATATGGGTTTGGAGAAAATGAAAAGAAATTGCAGGATTTGGTCGGGCTGCGGGTAGTCGTCTACTATAATGATGATATGGAGATTGTCCGGACGATTCTGGAAGAAACCTTCTGCCGTGAGGGGGAATGGTCGGAGACGCATATTACGGAGGAGGAGTTTAAGGCATCTAAGCTAAATGGTGTATTTCGGATTCCGGATGAGTACCAGCGTATTTACAATGGGGATTTAAGCTGTGTGCCGGCAGACATGACCTTTGAGGTTCAATTGCGCACGATATCGTTTGAGGGATGGCATGAGATTGAACATGATATGCGTTATAAATCGCCGCATGGAGAGGATTTTTGGAGAAATAATGAAGACTTATCCCGTACACTGAATTGTATATTGGCAAATCTTGAGTTGTGCGACTGGTCAACGGTCAGCGTATTTAATCAGTTAGCCGACTACCATTTTGAGGCGGGCAATTGGGAAATGATGATGAAAGGGAAATTCCGCCTTCGCTTTTCCATGCAGCCGCTGTCGCCGGAGCTGGTAGCATTTTTAGATGAAAATCCATGCGTAGCAAAGTGCCTGTACCGATGTTCTAGAGATGAGGTTATTTTTGCCCTGCTCCGGGATGGGCAGCATGAAAGGATTACGTATGACCTTGTCGTCAAGGTGGCAAATGATACGATAGCAACTTATGAGAAAAAGCTTCAGCGGCGTCTTGCAAAATTGTGCAATGAGGTAATGAGGGAAGGACGAGTCATGCGCACGGAGAAACTGGAGTTGAATCCGCTCGACTGCTCTCCGGCATTTCAATTAAATGTAGTACTGTCACATAATTCAGAGATGAATGTGGAGGATGAGTTTATGGCAGCTGTTCAGATGATTGGCGGCTGGGCACAGAGCCGGTTTCATAACGTTGCCAATGATATACCACTGGAGCCGGTAGATTATGAGCTGCATGTGGCGGGCTATAATTTAAAAATTCTCGGCAATGTGTCGCTGGGGTTCTATAAACTGGACTTAGACTATATTGACATGACAAGGAAGGGCGTCGTCTGGCGCACTACAGTCAGTTTGGAGCGGAGTGAGAGAGTGTGGATGAAGGTAAACTGCGACTACTGCCATCCACCGGACAGACTGGTACGGGATGATTTTGTTAAGCCGCGTTTTGTGGATGAAATATTCCGGAAAATTGGGTATGAGGATGTCATCCCAATGTCTTTGAAGGCGACAAAGGTAAAAAACATGAAGGAAATGGGAGAACTCAGTGAGTTTATTGCCAATCCGAGCCGTAACCTGCCTGTTATTCTGGCTGTTGAGGAGGAAGATGAGGAGCGCCAGATAAATATTACGCGTCTGGCAGAGACCGTAGGCACATATGCACATGTGTTTCTAGTGGATAAAAAGGTAATTCCTGTCATGGTGGAAACCTCCGACTATACAAAGGAAGAACTGATGGGGGCGGTATGGGTAACATTTCGTGACGGTGAGGATAAGTTCTTTACGCGGGAAATGATTGCCAATAGCCGGTTTGATTTTAACAAATATGCTTTTGACAGAGGTAATGTATACGAGAAGGCGTTCCGGCATAAACTGGTCCGTCTGATTAAGGAAAAGAATTGCTGAGAATAAAGTTTCGAAAATGTTTTATATATCATGATTTGATTGACAGTTTGACAAAAAAAGATTATTATAAAAGTGTCGTAATTTTTCATAAAAGTTTTAGGAAAAAATTCGGATGTTAAAATCCGGAAAAAAATTAAAAAGGAGATATGAAAAGAAGATGAAAAAAGCATGTAAAACACTTATTATGTTTTTTGCCTTAACGTGTGGACTGTTCCTGTATACAGGTACCGCTAAGGCAGCAACAACACTTGTCCCGACACAGATGGTGAATGGAAGCGAAAATGTAGCGGCAAGGAAATATACGTTAGCAGTTCCAGTGAGAGGGACGAGCAGCGTTTATCCTATTCAGATATCAACACCGGGAGAGTTATTTATTCGCATTAATTCTTCTAATATCGCGAATACTGTTAAGGTTGCTCTTTGGAAAGATGCAAACAGGAATTATCCGGCGGCAAGTACATGGAATTCCAATTTTACAGCCGAGCCGGGAGAAGTAAAGACGGACTCAATGCCGGTTAGCACAGCAGGGACATATTATTTAGAAGTAAAATATGATTGGTATGGGGAAGCTGCGGGGACTATAAATGTTTCTCCTTATATGGTATCCAGTGCAGACCGTACTATGGCAGCAAACACATGGTCAGCGTTTGCTCCGGAATATAATAGCAGAAAAACTTATGCAAGAGTGAATGTTACAGGAAACGGTTACATCGGTATTGCACAGCAGAATTCAGGTGCGAAAAATGTGACAGTTGCTCTTTGCAACGGAAGTAAAAATGAGATTGTTTCCAGATCACTTTCTGCAAATAAGACCTATTATTACCCGGTAAAGAAAGGGACTTATTATCTCAGAACAGAAGGAACATATGATGATATTACAAAAATCAGATATTCTCTGAGAGGCGATTTTACAGCGACTCAGGGCAGGATGACTACCGTTTCGATTATGGACAGTTCTACTTTTGATGTAAGATTTAAGGCAGAAAAAACAGGTCTTCTGAATCTGAGACAGTATAATTCTACTAGTTTTTTTGTTACATTATTAAACAGTAAAAAAAGCCCGCTTTCTAATTCTGATTTCAACTGGGGACGGACAACAAGCTTTGCCGTTCAGAAGGGGAAGACCTACTATTTCCGGATTAACGCTTCTAACGGCAATGACGACAGGACATTCTCTTATAGTATATCCGGTGCCAAGACGGCAAAGAATACATCAAAGAAAAAGGCAACGAAGCTGAAGAAGGGTAAGAAGAAATCCTTCGTAATTGTTCCTGGCGATAAGAAGTGGCACTACTTTAAGTTTAAACTGCCAAAGAGAAAAATTCCTAAAATATATGTTACATCGATAGGAAGTGGTAAATATGAGTGTCAGATTCTGAAGGTTAAAGGAACGCTGACCGGTACGATGGATTCCAACGTGAGAACAACCAAATATACTACATTCCTAAAAATGAAAAAAGGAACACATTACTTTAGAATTAGGGCAACTAAGAAGTCCAGTGCTAAGATTACCATCAAGTGGAAATAATTAGTTGGTTTTAATGAGATAAAAAAGTTCGTCGCTATAATCATGCAGACAAAAGGGATTTGCTTTGCAAATGAAAGGGTTCTGCTGATTATGGCGGCGTTTTTTATAAGATTGGCAAAAGAAAATAACCGCCCCCAGCCACGGATGCGGTTATAAGATAATATATCCAAAATAGGCGAGCCGTCTACGAACGGTAGCACTTTTATTGTTTTATATCTTTTTCAAAATATATTATATATCATCTGTATGGATTTTTCAATCAAAATTTTTTGTTCCATTTTCCTCATAAAAATAGTGGTATTGGCACACCCTTTGTGCTAAAATAAATACGAAATAAAAATGAAATAAAGGAAGTGTTTGTAATGAAGACTGGAATTTTTTATCACAAAAGAACAGGGCAGCCTGTACAAATCATTGCACGCGCACAGACAAAGCCTACCTTTCAGGAGGTAATCTGCTATCAGGAGCTCACAAAGCCGTATGACCATTTTGTTATGGAAAGAAGGCAATTCTTTGCGGAGTATGTCAAAGATTTTGAGGAGCTTTCGCTGGCAAACCGGAAACAGTTGGAGAAACGGGAAGATTTGCCCGACAAACGTCCGCTCATTTCCAAAGGAGAAGTGGCAGAGGAATCCACGGAAAAGAAGGAGTCGGAGAAGGAATCAGAGAGTGAATCAGAAAAGAAACCGGAGGAAAAGGATTCACGAATGAAGAAACTGATAGAGTTTTTTGACGCACCGACCTATCAGGAGAAAATAAAGCTGTTCGAAAATATGAGAAATGAGTTGGACGATTACATGCTGAATAATATCGCAGTCGGCATGGACTTATCCATTGAGAACGGACAGGATGGGTACCGGCTGATTATGTCGGAATTATTGATACGGAATAAATACGAAGGTGAGCGGGGAGACAGATATTGAGCAACTACCGTTTGAAAATACAGTATGACGGAACCAGATATCATGGCTGGCAGAAGCAGAAATCCGGCTCCGATACGATACAGGGGAAAATAGAAGCCGTGCTAAGCCGGCTGTGCGGACAAGATGTGGAGGTCTGTGGTGCCGGAAGAACGGATGCCGGGGTACACGCTGAATGTCAGGTTGCAAATTTTCATATGGAAGAAGCATGGGAGCCGGCAGAGCTTTTCCGGCGGATGAATGAATATTTGCCAAATGATATACGGATAATGAAAGTGGAGCAGGCAGGCGAGCGGTTTCACAGCAGATTGAATGCGACAGGCAAGGTATATGAATACCACCTGTTGAAAAAAGATTGTTATGATGTATTTGCCAGAAAATACAGTTGGCAGATGGACAAGTCTTTGGATATAAGCTGTATGCGCCGGGCGGCAGACATTCTTCTTGGACAGCATGATTTTAAAGGGTTTTGCACAAAGGCATCGAAAAAGAAATCGACAGTCAGAAGAATTGACGCGATAGAAATACGGGAGACAGAAAGAGATATTTTTCTTCGTTTTACCGGAAATGGTTTTTTGTACAATATGGTTCGGATATTGACGGGAACCTTGGTAGAAATCGGCGAGGGTGTACGTCCGGTGGAAAGTATACAGGAGATACTGGATGCTGGGGACCGGAGGCTTGCTGGCGAAACGGCGCCGGCACAGGGACTGATTCTGCGGGAAGTCCGGTATGATTAGAGTACACGGATAGCACCTTAAAACAGGGGGAAAAGATTATGCGTGAAATGGAATTTAAAATGGAAAGGGAGAACCTCGTCCATGAGGGTGACGAAGTGACTGTGACCGAGGGGCTTTTGCCGAGCGCTTATTATTATACAATTATTCCTGCGGTAGCTATGTCTGGCAATTACAGTCTGCGGGAGCGTTTGAAATCCGACCACGGAATAGTAAAAGAGATTAAACATAATGAAAAAGGGTATTATGTAGTAGTAGAGTTTGATGAAGAAGATACAGAAAGGAAAGAGTGACACGATGGAACGGAAAAATGTATGGACAGACTATACAAAAAAGGAACTAAAAGACTTAGAGCGACTGAACAAAAAATACAGAGAGTTTCTGAATGAGGGAAAGACAGAGAGGGAATGTGTCAGAGTGGCAGTGAAGATGGCTGAGAAGGCAGGCTATCGGAATCTGGCGGATGTCGTAGCAGAGGGAGAGACCTTACAGGCTGGCGATAAGGTATATTCCGTCAATATGAAAAAGTCGGTAACTCTTTTTCAAATCGGAAAGCAGCCGCTGGAGCAGGGAATGGCGATACTCGGCGCGCACATTGATTCCCCCCGCATGGATGTGAAACAGAACCCACTCTATGAAGATACGGAGCTCGCTTATCTGGATACCCATTATTATGGAGGTATCAAAAAATACCAGTGGGTTACGCTGCCGCTTGCCATTCATGGAGTTATTGTAAAAAGCGATGGCGAGGTGGTCGAGGTTTGTGTCGGCGAGGATGAGAAAGAGCCGGTTTTCTGTGTGACAGATTTGCTGATTCATCTGGCGCACGAGAGAATGGAGAAAAAGGCAGACAAGGTTATCGAGGGTGAAGCACTTGACATCCTGTTTGGCAGCCGTCCGCTGAAAGGCGAGGAGAAGGATGCCGTCAGTAAAAATGTACTCTCTATTCTGAAGGAAAAATATAATGTGGAGGAGGAGGATTTTCTTTCTGCAGAGTTAGAGATTGTCCCAGCAGGAAAAGCAAGAGAATCCGGTATTGATACAAGCATGATTATGGCGTACGGTCAGGACGACAGAGTATGTGCCTTTACCTCTCTGGTTGCCATGCTGGAGGTCGAAAATACGGAGCATACAACCTGTTGTATGCTGGTAGATAAAGAAGAAATTGGAAGTGTCGGCGCGACCGGAATGCGCTCGAATGTATTTGAGAATACAGTTGCGGAACTGCTTGACCGACTGGGACAGTATTCGGATTTGGCACTGCGCCGTTGTCTTGCTAATTCCAAAATGCTCTCCTCGGATGTCAGCGCCGCCTTTGATCCGACATACGCGTCGGCATATGAGAAGAAAAATGCCGCTTATTTTGGCAGGGGCATGGTATTTAATAAATTTACCGGTTCCCGTGGAAAATCAGGAAGTAATGATGCAAATGCCGAATTTATGGCACAAATTCGTGGTATCTTAAAAGATGCCAATGTAGCGTACCAGACGGCGGAGCTTGGCAAGGTGGATATTGGCGGCGGTGGGACGATTGCTTATATCATGGCATTGTACGGAATGGATGTCATTGACTGTGGCGTTGCCGTGTTGAATATGCACGCTCCGTGGGAGGTTACGAGCAAGGCAGATATTTATGAAGCGAAAAAAGGTTACGTTGTATTTTTGGAGAAAATATTTTAGAAGCATATTTTAGGAGAGCATGATAATGCACAAAAGCAAACGAATCATTCAAATAGGAATATTGCTGCTGGCACTGGGAGGGGTTTCCGTGCCGGCATATGCTTCCGGTGTCTCAAAAGACACCGTTTCTTTTGCCAAAATTGAAAAATGGATGCTGTCATCCTCGACAAAGAAAATTCAGTATCAGCGCGGAAAAATTTTGACAAAGAAAAATAAACGCTGGAAAAAGGCGGTGTCCCTGCCGCTTACAGCGGCTTCTGTCCCGATAGCCAAAAAGGGATGGTATACGTTCCGGATAACCGATACCTCCGGCAAGAAAAAATTGCATAAAGTAAAATTGAAGAAAAAAAATTATATGGTTACTGCCAATACGCCGGTAAAAAAGAAAGCAGGATTGTATCACCTGATACCGAAAAGTGCAAAGACGGAGGCGGTGGAAGCTAAGAATGGGGCGCATACGGAAGGTTCCGGCATAGCAGTAGACACAACAGAAACAGCCGCCTTTCGTGTGTGGCAGATAGAACCCGCAGGGGGGAAAAGATTCCGGTTGAAAAACGTCAACAGCGGTTTGTATCTAGGCGTCAGTGATAGCGGGAAAAAAGCAGGAACCAAGATGATACAGAAAGTATTTTCTGCCACCGATGCAGGTATTTTATTTGAAGCGGCGCGTGCAGATGGCTCTTACTATTACATAAAATGTCTCGGCAGCGGACGATATCTTCACACGAAGGGGAGTACAATAGACTGCAGGAAAAGAAAGAATAATAAAGCATGGAAGTATAAAATAAAGAAGGCACAAAAACCGATTTCTAAAATGAGTGTGTACGGCTATACTTATCCGACCTCTGTACTCTTTGGGACTCCCTTTGTGCTGAGAGGAACCGTTGCCTCGGATTACACAATGACAGCACTGACCGCTTCTGTCGTGGACAGTAAAGGAAAAACCGTATTACAAAAAACGGTAAATCCGAATGGGTGTTATTATGACCTAAAAGGAGTAGATGCGGCAATGACATTCGGGAAGCTGGCAGCAGGCAGTTACTATTACCGTGTGCAGGCAAAAGATACATGCGGCACGGTAATTACTGTTATAAACCGTGGTTTTAATGTCTATGTACCCGCAATCACAAACGGAAAACGCCTTTCCTATAATGCCGCTCTGATAAACAAAATTGGTCATCAGTCTACCGGTTCGGATTTGGAGAAAAAGGCGTGTGCCTCGTATGCTTTGGCGTACTGTAATTCGATACTTCATGGGACGGCTCCAAGCCCACACAGTTATTGGATGAGTTCTACAACAGTAGACTGCATGTGGAGCAAGGGGGACTATACGACGTATGCCTATGCGTCGGAGAGTGCCGTGTTACAGGCGGCTTATGCACAGATAAATGCCGGAAAACCGTGTATTCTTCATGTGACAGGCAACACAAGCCAGCACTGGGTAACGATAATCGGTTATCAGAATGTCAAATCTATTTATTCCCTGAGTGCGGCAAATTTTATCGCTATTGATCCGTGGGATGGTGCCGTTATCACTGTCTCTGACAAGTATAAAGTGAAAAATACATACCGGCTGGGGTATAAAGCGTCGTAAATCCGTCTGAACAGCAATAGACAGTGGGCAGCTCCTGATTTATAATATTAAGTAGATATAGACAGTCCGGTTTATCGTTGATTTTACAAGGTTTTAGAATTATAGGAAAAAGTTGTTGACAATCCGGACAGTATAGTATACTATAAATACAGAACATTCGTTCGGACATGAAATCAGGAGGATGGTTAGATGGAAAAGGATGCAAATAAATTAAAGGCACTGGAGTCTGCGATTGCGCAGATTGAAAAGGCATATGGGCAGGGCTCGATTATGAAGCTGGGAGACACCACTCATATGAAAGTGGAGACGATACCGACCGGCTCCCTTAGTCTGGATTTGGCGCTTGGCGTGGGCGGTATTCCGAAAGGACGTATTGTAGAGGTATACGGCCCGGAATCAAGCGGTAAGACGACCGTTGCCCTGCACATGGTCGCAGAAGTGCAGAAGCAGGGGGGAATCGCTGGATTTATTGATGCGGAGCACGCGCTTGATCCGGTGTATGCAAAAAGTATCGGCGTAAATATTGATGAATTGTACATTTCCCAGCCGGACAGCGGTGAGCAGGCGATGGAGATTACCGAGACGATGGTGCGTTCCGGCGCTGTTGATATCGTTATCGTTGACTCTGTGGCGGCTCTGGTGCCAAAGGCGGAGATTGACGGAGATATGGGAGATTCCCACGTCGGCTTACAGGCAAGGCTGATGAGTCAGGCGCTTCGCAAGCTGACCAGTGTAATCAATAAGTCAAACTGCACGGTTATCTTTATTAACCAGCTGCGTGAAAAGATTGGTGTTATGTTTGGAAACCCAGAGACGACGACCGGTGGACGTGCGTTAAAATTTTATGCTTCTGTCCGTCTGGATGTGAGGAGAATCGAGACTTTACAGCAGGCAGGCGAAAAGATAGGAAACCGTGTGCGGGTAAAGGTAGTAAAAAACAAGGTTGCCCCGCCGTTTCAGGAGGCAGAGTTCGATATTATGTTTGGCAAGGGAATATCCCGTGAGGGGGATGTCCTTGATTTGGCGGCAAAGAATGATATTATCGTAAAGAGCGGCGCATGGTATTCTTATAAGGGAGAACGTATCGGACAGGGGCGCGAGAATGCGAAAAAGTATCTGGCGGACAGACCGGAAATTTTTGAGGAAGTAGATTTGGCAGTTCGTGAAAAATGTATGCCGCATGCAGAGGATCCAGACGAAATTGATGAACCGAAAGCGAAAGCCTCTGCAAAAGGTGCAAAGAAAATGGAGTAATCATGTGCAAAAAGGACGAGGGAAAAGAGAAGGATTTGCTGAAACCAAAGCCATCGGATGAGGAAAAGAAGGCGGCAGAGAAGGCGATGAATCTTCTTTTACAGCAGGACCGGACAAAAAAAGAATTGCAGGATAGGTTGTACCGTGCCGGTTTCTCTGAAAAAGCAGCCACGTATGCCATGAACTATGTTATGAGTTTTGGCTACATTGATGATTTGCGGTACGCTTCCAATTATATATCGTTTCTCAGTGGAAACCGTAGCCGTAAAGAGCTTCGTTATAAACTGATGAACAAAGGGGTGCCTCCGGAGGTGATTGCGGAGGCCTTCTTAGAATACGAGGATGAGACAGAACAGGAGGCGCTCCGCTATATGCTTCGCAAGCGGTTGAAGGGGAGAAGGCTGTCAGATATGGATTATCAGGAGAAAAATAAGATTGTCGCATATCTCGGGCGAAAGGGGTTTTCGCTGCCTGCCATACGTTCTGTGATAAAGGAGGAGGAATGAATGAAAATAATTACAATATGTGGAAGCTTTAAGTTTGTAAAGGAAATGAAAGAAATAGCAGAAAAAGTGGAATTATCGGGAAACCCTGTTCTGACGCCTATTTATCCAACAAGACCGGATAAAGATTCCTATACAGAAGACGAAATTTTGATGTTTAATTCAATGCATAGGGAAAAAATAAAATTATCGGATGCCATTTTAGTTGTCAATATAGATAATTATATAGGAAGCAGTACAGAAGGCGAAATAGAATTTGCGCAGTCATTAAATAAGGAAGTAATTTATTATATGGATGTGAAAGAAGGATAAATTATCCTTTATAAGGAGGTGGCTGATATGGCTAAAGAGGATAAGAAAGATTTTAATGCTATGTTGCATGACAGTAAGGATATGCCAAAGTTTCAGATAATTACAGACCGGAAAAGCATTGAGAAATATGGTGGAAGTAAAATGTACTTCGCACCGCCAATCGACTATGACAAAGTAATGAGACAAGTTCCTCACGGGAAAGTGATTACGGTTGGAAAAATCCGGGAATATTTTGCAAAAACGAGTGGTGCTGATTTTACAGAGCCGATTACGGCAGGAATTTTTGTTTCCATCGCAGCGTGGGCAAGTTATCAACGCTCTAACGATGAAACGCCTTACTGGAGAACGCTGAAAGCCAAGGGGGAGTTAAATGCTAAATATCCCGGTGGTGTTGAAGCACAGAAAGAAAAATTGGAAGCAGAGGGACACGTAATTATTCAAAAGGGACGTAAGAACATAAGGTACTATGTGAAAGACTATGAAAAATTTCTTTTTGATTTGAGGTAAGCAGAATTTATTAAACTATATAGCTTCAAGATATCATGAAATTCCGTAGGAGAAGTTACAATTGGATAAAAAAGTTGACATTATAAAAGATATTAACGGTAATAGAATAGTAGTTATTAACGATTTACGTTTTAAGGGAAGGAGGAGTGTGAATTGGTGTATTGTTGAAGAATGTTTGAAGAAATATATCGGAGAGTGTACAGAAATTGTCGAAACATCGGATAAAGTATATATAGGCACGGATTTTCCAGATGAGTTTGCACATTCTAAAGATACAAAAGCGCTAAGGGGAGCAAATTTGTATGCAAAAGCAAATTCTTCAAGCATAATAAAAGAAATGATTGAAATTGCTACAAATAAAACCTTTGCTGACAATTATGCACAAAAACATAATGTTGATGCAAGATTTGGCTGGTATCGTTATGATACACGTTTCGCAATACCTATTTATAATGACGAGTGCAATTTAGTCAGGTATAATGTGTTTATGGCAAGAATATTGTTGCGTCATGCACAAGATGGAAAATTGTATCTGTATGATGTTTTGAGGACAAAAAAAGAAACGAGCAAGCCGCTTGAGCAATAGCTGTACGGTCGTAAAACTCATTTCTTTATTATTAGTTTAATTGTATTTGAGAACTTTGTCAAGTGTAACCGCAAAAAAGATAGCGTAATTTTACGGAGGTATATAGAAATGATAGAACGATATGAAGTAAATGAGGAATGGGCGCATACCGGCATAATCAAGGCAGGTGATTTCTGTTTTTTGAGCTATTGTGTTGGAAATGTAGGAGGAACCATTGAGCAGCAGATTAACGGTGCATTTGATGAAATGGAAAAGAGATTGGCAAAAATAGGTCTTACGCTGGAACATGTTGTACAAATGGACTGTTTATTTCGGGATGTGTGGAACATTCCTGTTATGGAAAAAGTAATAAAAGAAAGATTTAATGGGAAATATCCTGTCCGCAAATCTATTCAAACCAATTTTGCTCACACAGGTGGGGAAAGTGGTTTGTTATTCCAAGCAGACGCAGTGGCTTATTGCGGATAACATTTACTTGAACAAATTATTTTATGCATATTAGATTGAACCAAGGGGATAATTATGGTATAATTTAGCCATATTAGAGAGGAGGTGTATAAGATGCCACAAATTATTCCTATTAAAGATTTAAAAAATACTTCGGAGATTTCTGATATGTGTCATAAGTCAAAAGAACCTATTTATATCACAAAGAATGGATATGGGGATATGGTTATTATGAGTATGGAGATTTATGAAAGTGCTATGCGTCGGCTTTCAGTATATAGAGATGTTGAACTGTCAGAACAACAGCTAGAAAACGGACAGGTCAGGGATGCCAGAACAGCTTTGGCAGATATGAGGACAAAATATGGCTTATAAATTGATTATTACAAAGCATGCTGATGAATTGCTAGATAATATTCTGCATTACTTAATTTATCAGTTAGCAAATGAACAGGCAGCGGTACATTTCTTAGACGAAATAAAGAACATATATGACCGTCTAGAAGAAAATCCTTTGCAGTTTCCAGTTAGTGAGGATACATATTTGGCAAACAAAGGATATCGTGAGGCTCTTATTGGCCAGATGAATTATATAATAGTATTTAGCGTTGGAGCGGATGTTGTGAATATAGTCGGAATATTTCATCAATTGGAAAATTACCAGAAGAAATTGTGAATGAAAGAATGTTTCCTTTAAAAGGTGATAAATAGAGTATGCGGATTGAAAAAATAGATTTTATAGAGGTGCCACAATGATATCTTTGAGGTTAATGGAAGATACGATGGAAGATTATATAGCGATGCGCAACTGGTTTCTAGAACCTGAACTTCAAGAATGGGTATGGTGTGATGAAAAGGGAGAGTCAGATGTTCCTCTGGAAAGAATAATTGAAAAATACGGTTCTCGAATTAAAAACCCAACGGATGTATTCCCGTATTTTATTTTAAGGGATAAAGAGCCGATTGGTTTCATCCAATATTATATACAAGATAGGACAACAATTGGGCTTGATATGTGGATTGGCATTTTGAAGGAAAGAAACAATGGTTACGGTACAGAAGCGTTAAAGCAGATGGTGCAGTTAATTCATCGGAAACATCCACATGTGAAAGAAGTGTTTATTGATCCCGAACCAGAAAATCAACGTGCTGTGAAATGTTATCAAAAGGCAGGGTTTAAATATTATGGTGAAATGATAGATGATGACGGCGATAAATGTCTATTGTTAAAAATCTGCTTTTAGAACAGGAAATACCCTGTACATAAATCAAGCAGATGCAGTGGCTTATTGCGGATAACATATAAGAAAAGATATTTCCATGGAAACCGCGGAAATATCTTTTTTGTTGCTTTTTTCCTGTCCCTTGTGTATAATGTAGTACATATGGAGTTTTGGGCACTTTGTGTCTGCGCGCTGCTGGACACAAAGTTGATTTGCGAATCATCTCAGCAAAGCAGAACCGTTGAAAAGCAGCGCAGAAATGAGGATTATCATGAAATACTTTGGGACGGATGGATTCCGTGGGGAAGCAAATGTAACCCTGACGGTAGAACACGCATACAAAGTAGGAAGATTTTTAGGGTACTACTATCAGAAGGAAAATCATGAAGTGCGGGTTGTAATAGGAAAGGATACCAGACTTTCCGGCTATATGTTTGAGACGGCTTTAGCTTCCGGCTTGACAGCGAGCGGTGCTAATGTATATGAGTTGCATGTTACAACGACGCCGAGTGTTTCTTATCTGATTAGGAAAGAAAACTTTGACTGTGGAATCATGATTTCTGCCAGCCATAATCCGTATTTCGACAATGGAATTAAGGTAATAAATGGGCAGGGACATAAGCTGGAGCCGGAAGTAGAAGAACAGATTGAGAAATACATTGACGGTGAAATAGATGAATTACCTCTCGCAAAGAGGGAAAAGATAGGGCGCTGTTTCGATTATGTGAAGGGGCGCAATGACTACATTGAGTATTTAAAGAGTCTTGCCGGATATAGCTATGAGGGCAGGACCGTAGCGCTGGATTTGTCGAACGGCTCTGCCTCTGTTATGGCGAAGGACATTTTTGAGGCGCTGGGGGCACAGGTTATTGTGCGGCACGACAGCCCGAATGGGACGAACATTAACCGCGACTGCGGTTCTACGCACATTGAAGCACTGCAGGCGCTTGTGTACGATACCGGAGCTGATGTTGGATTCGCCTATGACGGGGATGCAGACCGCTGTATTGCTGTCGATGACGATGGTAAGGTGGTAGACGGAGACCATATTATGTATCTTTGCGGCAAATATTTGAAGGAGCAGGGAAAGCTGTATAAAGATACCGTTGTCACGACGATTATGTCAAATATGGGATTGTACAAGGCATTTGATAAACTGGGAATCCGTTATGAAAAGACAGCAGTAGGGGACAAATATGTCTGTGAGAATATGATGGAAAATGATTACCGGCTTGGTGGTGAGCAGTCCGGTCATATCATTTTTAAAGAGCATGCAGTGACAGGTGACGGCATTTTGACCTCGCTGATGATAATGCAGGCGTGGTTAAGCTCTGGAAAGCCTCTTTCACTTCTGACAAAGGATTTAGTTATTTACCCACAGCTTTTAGTGAATGTGAAGGTGAAAGATAAGGTAGCGGCAAGAGAAGATGTCGATGTGAAAAGGGCTGCGGCTGCGGTAGAGAAGACGCTGGGAGACGCCGGACGTCTCTTATTGAGAGAGAGCGGAACAGAGCCTTTGATTCGTGTGATGGTAGAGGCGGAGACCGACGAAATGTGCAAAACTAATGTGGACCATATCGTCCGGGTACTGGAGGAAAAGGGACATGTTGTAAAATAACCGGACAGAGGAATTTGAAGAAGGAAAGGATGAGAAAAGAAATGAAAGGTGCGTTTTATACAAATCAGTATAGAAATGTCTTTGCCGAGCTGGGACATTCAAAAGAGGAGATAGACAAAAAGCTGAAAGATGCTTTTCAGACGGTATTCTATGGCCCGGAGGGAGAAAAGTTCTACTTTGAGGCCGGAAGTGATATGGGATATTTTGAAGATACCGGAAATTTTGATGCAAGAACTGAGGGAATGTCCTATGCCATGATGATGTGTGTTCAGATGGATATGAAAAATGAATTTGACCGCGTCTGGAAATGGGCAAGGACTTATATGTACATGGAAGACGGTTATAATAAAGGATATTTTGCATGGTCATGTAAGACCGATGGAACAAAGAACGATTACGGCCCGGCACCGGACGGCGAGGAATTTTTTGCGATGTCACTGTTCTTTGCCTCTCATCGCTGGGGAGACGGCGAGGGGATTTTCAATTACTCCCAGGAAGCGCGCAACATTTTAAGCGCCTGTATCCACAATGGAGAAAAAGAACCGGGGGATCCGATTATGGAGCCGGAGAATTATCTGATTCGTTTTATTCCGAGCAGAAAATTCAGTGATCCTTCTTATCACTGTGCCCACTTTTATGAGTTGTTCGCGATGTGGGCAAACGAGGAAGACCGTCCATTTTGGAAGAAAGCGGCAAAGGCGAGCCGTGAATATTTAAAGGCGGCATGTCATCCGGAAACCGGGCTGGCTGCCGAATATGCATATTATGACGGAACCCCATATGATAAAGAGCAGAATGTGTTCGGGGGGCGTCATGACTGGTATTACAGCGATTCTTACCGTGTTGTTGCAAACATTGGACTGGATTATGAATGGTTTGCGGCAGATGAGTGGAATGTTGAAAATAATAATAAGGTACAGAAGTTTTTCTGTGAGACGCACAAGGGCGAGGAGTTTATGACCTATGAGATAGACGGACGTGTCATTGACCAGCCGGCTTTGCATCCGGTAGCAATTATTGCGACAAATGCGCAGGCGTCCTTAGCGGCAGACGGCCCTTATGCCAAGGAGTGTGTGGAGCGTTTTTGGAATACGCCCCTGCGTACCGGAGAGAGAAGATATTATGATAACTGTTTGTACTTATTTGCTTTACTTGCACTGAGTGGAAATTACCGGATTTACTAGCAGACGGTTCTGGATAACCGGAGACGGAGAGTGCGTTGCAGTTACATTTATATAGAAAAATAATTTGGAGGATTTAAAAATGAGTTACACAGTAGAAAATTTAGAAAAGAGCATGGCAAAGATTACAATTACCGTTAGCGCAGAGGATTTTGAGGCAGCAATGGTAAAAGCTTACAACAAGAATAAGAAAAGCATTAGTGTACAGGGATTCCGACGCGGTAAAGCGCCACGCAAAATGATTGAGAAATTATATGGTCCGGAAATTTTTTATGAGGATGCAGCAAATTTTGCTATTCCGGATGCTTATGAGGAGGCTGCAAAAGAGTGTGGTCTTGATATTGTGTCCCGGCCGGAAATCGACGTTGTCGACATCGGCAAGGATAAAGAATTTGTATTTACAGCTACGGTTGCAGTAAAGCCGGAGGTAGAGCTTGGCGAGTATAAAGGATTAGAAGTGACAAAGCGGGAAGTTAAGATTATGGCGGCAGATGTCAATGCCGAAATTGATAAGGTTCGCGAGCAGAACAGCCGTATGATTACTGTGGATAACAGGGGAATTAAGAAAGACGATACCGCCGTTATTGATTTCGAGGGATTTGTAGACGGCGAGCCATTTGAAGGCGGTAAGGGCGAAGACTATTCGCTTGTTATTGGAAGTCACTCCTTTATTGATACCTTTGAGGACCAGCTCGTAGGAAAGAAAACAGGGGATGATGTGGAAGTTAATGTTACTTTCCCGGAGGAGTATCATGCAGAAGAACTCAAAGGAAAACCGGCATTGTTCAAAGTAAAGGTAAAGGAAATTAAGAAGAAAGAGCTGCCAAAGGCGGATGATGAATTTGCCAGCGAGGTTTCCGAGTTTGAAACATTGAAGGAATATAAGGCAAGCGTGAAAAAATCTCTGACCGAAAGAAAAAAAGCGGAGGTTAAGAGAGAAAAAGAAAATGAAGTTGTCGAGAAGGTAGTAGAAAATGCTACTGTAGAGCTTCCGGCGCCGATGGTAGATGAGCAGACTCAGCAGATGATTCAGGAGTTTGCAGGAAGAATCCAGCAGCAGGGGCTTAGCTTTGAGCAGTATATCCAGATGACAGGAATGACGCCGGATGCACTGATGGGACAGATGAAACCGGAGGCAGAGAAACGGATTAAGACAAGGCTGACACTGGAAGCAATTGTCAAAGCTGAAAATATCAAGGCAACAGCAAAAGATATAGAGAAAGAAATTGAAAATATGGCTTCGATGTATCAGATGGAAGTAGACAAGCTGAAGGAAATGCTTGGCGATACAGAGAAGGAGCAGATTGCCATGGATATGGCGGTACAGAAGGCAGTTGACTTCCTTGTAAAGGAAGCGGTAGAAGTAGAGGCTGCGCCAGAAGAAGAAAAGGAAGAAAAAGCAGAATAAATAGCGCAGGAAAATGTGCGTGATTGGAGGTAAATATGGCATTAGTACCTTATGTCGTTGAGCAGACCAGCCGGGGAGGCGAGCGCTCATATGATATTTATTCAAGATTATTAAAGGAAAGAATTATTTTTCTTGCAGACGAAGTGAATGACCAGACAGCCAGTCTTGTCGTGGCACAGCTTCTCTTTTTGGAGTCCGAGGACCCAAATAAAGACATTCAGTTGTATATTAACAGTCCGGGCGGCTCTGTTACCGCAGGTATGGCGATTTATGACACAATGAATTATGTGAAATGTGATGTATCTACGATTTGTATTGGACTGGCAGCCAGCATGGGGGCATTTCTGCTCTCCAGCGGTGCAAAAGGTAAGCGTTTTGCCCTGCCAAATGCAGAAGTTATGATTCATCAGCCATCCGGTGGCGCAAAAGGACAGGCAACGGAGATTCAGATTGTGGCTGAAAATATTTTAAAGACAAAGAAAAAACTGAATGAAATTCTGGCAGCAAATACTGGGCAGACTGTTGAAAAAATTGCAGAAGATACAGAGCGTGACAATTTTATGAGCGCAGAGGAGGCAAAGGCATATGGCCTCGTGGACGAGATTGTTGTGAATAAAAATGTGACGGAAGAAAAAGAATAAATAAAGTGAAAATGGTGCCGGAAAAGCTGGCACCATTTTGGCTATGCCGGATAGTGAATAGAAAATTGTGCGCAGAGTGTGCGCAGATGGAGGGAAAAATGACTGGTAAAAATAATGATAACCAAATGCCGTTACTCCGTTGTTCTTTCTGCGGAAAGACAGAAAAACAAGTTCATAAGCTGATTGCCGGGCCGAATGGTGTTTATATATGTGATGAGTGTATTGAACTCTGTGACGAGATTCTGGCAGAAGAATATCAGGATGGATATGATGACGAAGATGTGGATGAGATTAACCTGCTGAAGCCGACAGAAATCAAGAGCTTTCTGGATGAATATGTAGTCGGACAGGAGGATGCGAAAAAGGCATTGGCTGTAGCGGTATATAACCATTATAAAAGGATTAAAGCGGGAAAGCATATGGATGTGGAGCTGCAAAAGAGCAATATCCTCATGGTTGGGCCGACCGGTTCGGGTAAAACATATCTGGCGCAGACTCTGGCTAAGATTCTGAATGTGCCATTTGCGATTGCCGATGCAACGACACTGACGGAGGCCGGTTATGTCGGTGAGGATGTAGAGAATATACTTTTGAAAATTATTCAGGCGGCAGATTATGATATCAAGCGCGCCGAGCATGGTATTATCTATCTGGATGAGATTGATAAGATAACGAAGAAGGCAGAAAATGTGTCAATTACGCGCGATGTTTCGGGCGAGGGCGTACAGCAGGCGCTGCTTAAAATTTTAGAGGGAACAGAGGCCAGCGTTCCGCCACAGGGTGGAAGAAAGCATCCCCAGCAGGAGTTTTTCCATATAGATACAAGCGATATTCTGTTTATCTGCGGGGGAGCGTTTGACGGTCTGGATAAGATTATCAGCTCCCGTATTGACAAAAAGTCGATTGGTTTCAATGCGGATATCGCCGATCCGACGCAGCAGAACGTAGGGGAATTGTTTAAACAGGCGTTACCGCAGGACTTTGTGAAATTTGGACTGATTCCGGAGTTTATCGGGCGTGTGCCGGTAACGGTAGCTCTTGACCTTCTGGATGAGGAGGCGCTAAAGGAAATTCTGGTCCGTCCGAAAAATGCGATTACAAAACAGTATCAGAAGCTCTTAGAGTTAGATGATGTGAAGCTTACCTTTGAAGATGAGGCAATCACAGAGGTGGCACGTCTTTCGAATGAGAGAAAGACCGGAGCCCGCGGTCTGCGTGCGATTTTGGAAACGAGCATGATGGATTATATGTACGAGCTGCCTTCACGTGATGACGTGAGGGAGTGTGTGATTACGAAGGAAGTCATTGACGGAACCGGAGAGCCAAAGCTGTTGCTTGACGGGCAGGAGCATCCGGCTATCCCGAGCAAGGAATCTAAGGCCGATAACAGCAGAACGGAAGATGATTCTGTGGAGAGAAACAAGACTGAGAGTGAAGAAAGTGCCTGAAAACGTATGTTAGGATGATAATGCGTAGAATGGAGAATACAATGAGTGAACAGCAAATGAAAACAATGCCGATTCTTGCGCTGAGGGGCATGGTAGTATTACCCGGTATGCTGATTCATCTGGATATCAGCAGAGAGATTACAAAGAGAGCAATCGAGGAAGCGATGGCGGGGGATGGAACGATATTCATTACTGCCCAGAAGGACGAACAGGTAGAACTGCCATCTTTTTATGATTTGCATGAGATTGGTGTGATTGCGAAAATAAGGCAGGGAGTAAAATTAAAAGATAATGTTGTGCGTGTTATGCTGTCGACGAAAAAGCGCGGCAATATGCTGAGTGTAAACCAGACGAAGCCGTTTCTTATGGGAGATATTATGCCATACGAGCAGGAGCTGGATACAATCGGGCAGGCGGAACAGGAAGCTATGTGCCGGAATCTGAAGGAAATCTACAATATTTATCTCAATGAGAACCCAAGGGCAGGCAGGAGTGCATTGGATAAAATACGGAGAACAGAGAATCTGGATAAGCTGATTGATTTGGTCGCCATGCACATCAACATGCCTTATGAAAAGAGGCAGGAGTTGTTAGAATGTCTGGATTTGGAGAGACGTTATGAGATTGTTTCCATGTTACTCATGGAGGAAGTAAATATTTTCCGTATTCGGGAGGCTTACCGGAATAAGGTAAAAGAAGAAGTTGACAAAAACCAGAAGGAGTATTTTCTCCGTGAACAGATGAAGGTAATCCGCGATGAGCTTGGCGACAGTGACGGGGAAGATTATGTAGAAAAGTACCGTGAGAAGTTAGAACAGTTGCAGTGCAGCGAGGAAGTAAGAGAGGAAGTTGCGGAGGAGATAAACCGCCTGCATGGAATTCCGACGAGTTCTTCCGAGCATATTGTGACGAGAAACTATATTGAAACTTTGCTGGCACTGCCGTGGGATAAGATGTCGGAGGACAAAAATGATATCCACAATGCCGAGACAATTTTAGACGAAGACCATTACGGACTGAAAAAGGTTAAAGAGCGCATTTTAGAATTTCTTGCGGTGCGCGCGCTGACAAACAAGGGAGAGAGTCCGATTGTCTGTCTGGTCGGGCCGCCGGGAACAGGAAAGACTTCTATCGCCAAATCTGTGGCAAGGGCGCTCGAGAAAAAATATATCCGTATCTGTCTGGGCGGTGTGCGGGATGAAGCGGAAATCCGTGGGCATAGGAGAACTTATGTGGGTGCAATGCCGGGGCGCTTTATTGACGGGCTGAAAAAGGCAGGAGTAAAGAATCCTCTGATTTTACTGGATGAGATTGATAAGGTCAGCAGTGATTACCGCGGGGACACCTCCTCTGCTTTGCTTGAGGTACTGGATCCGGAGCAGAACCGGAATTTTGTTGACCACTATGTGGAGATTCCAGTGGATTTGTCGGAAGCGCTGTTCATCTGTACGGCAAACTCGACAGATAATATTCCGAGACCGTTGATTGACCGAATGGAAATGATTTCCATTGCCGGTTACACGGAAAATGAAAAGTTTCATATTGGCAAGGATTATCTGATTGGCAAACAGCTGGAGAAAAATGGACTGAAGCGCAGACAGCTTTTCATTAACGATGCGGCGCTGCGCATGATAATTACCTCCTATACAAAGGAGGCCGGCGTGCGGGAGTTGGAACGCCAGATAGGAAAAATCTGCCGTAAGACGGCAAAAAAGATTTTGGAGGGCGAGGCGGAAAAAGTCCGCGTTTCGACAAGGAATATAACGGATTTCCTCGGAAAGAAGAAATACCTTCCGGATGAGGCAAATAAAAAGGATGATATCGGTATCGTACGCGGTCTGGCATGGACTGAGGTTGGCGGCGATACACTGGAAATTGAGGTCAATACCATGCCGGGCGAGGGAGAACTTCGGATTACGGGACAACTCGGCGATGTAATGAAGGAATCGGCGCAGATTGCACTTAGCTGCGTGCGCGCTATGCTGGATAGGGAGGATGACTTTTTCAAGGAAAATGATTTCCATCTGCATGTTCCGGAAGGAGCTGTGCCAAAGGATGGACCGTCGGCAGGAATCACGATGGCGACGGCAATCTATTCAGCAGTGACAAAGAGAAAGGTGAAATGTAACACGGCGATGACCGGGGAAATTACACTCCGTGGGCGTGTCCTGCCGATTGGCGGGTTGAAGGAGAAGCTTCTTGCTGCGAAAATAGCCGGGATTGAGACAGTCCTTGTACCAAAGGCAAACCGCCCGGATGTTGAGGAGTTGGAGACAGAGATTACGGAAGGAATCGTAATCGAGTATGTGGAGCGTCTGCCGGAGGTTTTGAAACACGCGATAAGTGATACAGAAATGAGGAAATAGTAGATAATGGTTATTAAGTCATTGGAGCTGGAGACGGTATGCGGCATTACAAGCAGCCTGCCCCAGCATGATAAAATCGAGATGGCATTCTGGGGGCGTTCCAATGTGGGAAAGTCCTCCCTGTTAAATGCCCTTTGGAACCGGAAATCGCTGGCAAGAATATCTGCCCAGCCGGGCAAAACACAGACAATTAACTACTATAACGTTAATGACCTTTGTTACATGGTAGATTTGCCGGGATATGGATATGCCAAGGTGTCCCGTGAGGTGGCAGCGAAGTGGATGAAGATGATTGAGAAATATCTGGCAACTTCGGAGGCTCTGCGGGTAATATTTCTGCTTGTGGATATCCGCCATGAGCCGTCAAAGAAGGATACCGAGGTATACCGGATGTTATTTCAGAATGGCTTTAATCCATTGATTATTGCGACAAAGGCAGACAAGGTAAGCAGGAATGTAAAGAATAAGAATATCGGTCAGATTCGAAAGACGCTGCACGCTTCGCAGGAGACGCCGGTTATTCCCTTTTCATCTGTCACGAAGGAGGGAAAGGATAAGATATGGGAATATATTGATTATTTTGTGAAGGAGATTGTGCTTTAATTATGGAGGAGCAGTTTGAGCGGACGGCGCGTCTGATTGGCAAAGAAGCGGTGGAGAAATTAAAGAGAAGCCATGTGGCAGTGTTTGGGATTGGCGGCGTTGGAGGCTATGCTGTGGAGGCACTTGCCCGTGCCGGGATAGGAACATTGACACTGGTTGACCACGACATAGTGTCGGAGAGTAACATAAACCGTCAGGTCATTGCATTACATTCCACAGTGGGAAAATATAAGGTAGAGGTTATGGCGGAGCGGATTTGTGATATTAACCCCTCTGCCATTGTTCATAAACATAATGTTTTTTATCTGCCGGAGACAGCGAACCGGTTTGATTTTACATCATATGATTATATTGTAGATGCGATAGATACTGTGACAGGAAAGCTTGCGCTGATAGAGGAGGCGGCTCGTGCGGGAACCCTGGTTATCAGCTCGATGGGGACGGGAAACAAGCGGAATCCTTCCCTGTTTGAGGTGGCGGATATCTACCAGACGTCCGTGTGTCCTTTGGCGAAGGTTATGCGCCGTGAGTGCAGGAAACGGGACATCCGTGAGTTAAAGGTAGTATATTCAAGAGAGGAACCGATTAGGCAGGAGATAGCACCGGCTCAGCCAGAACAGCAGGGGCGGACGCCGGCAAGTATTTCCTTTGTTCCGCCGGCTGCCGGACTTGTGCTGGCAGGGGCAGTGATACAGGATTTGATAAACGAGTGCTGACTGTGGAAGGGGGATGCTTCCGATATGGAAAAGGAAACGAAACAGAGTATTGAAAGGGTGGCAAAGCAGATTGCCGCCCAGTATGAAAATAATGATTTGCTGTGCGGGCGGGAAGGGTTGCGTCTGCCGGACCGGAATGTAGTCATTGGCATATTAAAGGATTTGAGAAGGCTTATGTTTCCCGGCTACTTTAGCGATGTCGATATGAAAAACGGACTGCCGGAATATTTTGTCGGGGATAATCTGATTAAAATCGGAGCAGCCCTGACAAAACAGGTAGAAAAGGCGCTTGCCTACTGCAAGAAAGAGGTGGGTTGTGCGGAACAAATCAGCAGGGAGTTTATCGAAGCCCTGCCACGGCTGCAGGGACTTTTGTTAAAGGATGTGCAGGCGGGCTTTGACGGCGATCCGGCGGCAAAGAGCAAAGAGGGAGTTATTTTCTCTTATCCGGGTTTGTATGCTGTTTATGTGTACCGTCTTGCCCATGAGTTGTATATCCGGGAGGTTCCGTTTATCCCGCGAATTATGACGGAGTATGCGCACAGCCGGACGGGAATTGATATTAATTCTGGCGCACGGATTGGCGAATATTTCTTTATCGACCACGGAACGGGTGTTGTAATCGGGGAGACAACGGATATTGGCGACCACGTGAAATTATATCAGGGTGTGACGCTTGGCGCGCTTTCCACTAGGAAAGGACAGGAGCTGCGGGATAAAAAACGACATCCTACGATTGAGGATAATGTAACCATATATGCAAATTCAACAATTCTTGGCGGGGAAACGGTAATCGGACACGATTCTGTTATCAGCGGTAATGCGTTTATCGTGGAGTCAGTACCGGCAGGGACAAAGGTTAGCGTCAAGAATCCGGAGTTGAAAATGTCTACAAAGAAAAATTAGCCAGAGAATGGAAGGAACGAAGTATGTTTAGAGAAATGCGAAGGAAAAAACAGGAAATGGATAGTGTCAAATGAAATATGA
>DEUM01000033.1 GCA_002362575.1 Lachnoclostridium sp. UBA3262
AGTATATAATTTCTGTAACAACTCTTTGCACACCTGTGTAGAGCGGCTGTTTGGAAGACGCTTTTTAGCACGAACCTCCGAAAGATATATAATTACATCATCCCTGCCATCATAACCCGCCAATAATTCAAATAACCGGGGCTCCTTCTCCATGTACTCCTCCTTTGTTCTGCACTGAATCCACAGTTCCTTATCCAGTTCATCAAAAGGGAGCACCTGTGAGCAAATCATCTTTGCCGGCTTGTCCTCCTCAACGGTGACGCGTCCCTGAATAAACACCTTTCTGTCTTCCTCCAGTACGCTTCGGTTTTTCTCATAATCCTTTGGAAATACAATGATCTCCACCGTTCCGTACAAATCTTCCACAGTAATAAACGCCATCAGATTATTCGTCCTCGTGGTTTTGACTGTCTTGTCTATAATCATTCCTCCGATGATAGCGCGCTCCTCGTCCTTAACCTTTGGCACATCTTCTCCCTCTGCCGGAACAAAATCCGCCGTCGTCCTCGTAATATTTTTCTCCAAAAGAGAAACATACTCCTCCAGCGGATGACCACTGATATAAACGCCAAGGACTTCCTTCTCAAACGCCAGTATCATCTCCTTGTCAAATTCCCCGACATCCGGCATCGCGACTTCCATTTCTGCCTGCTCCTCCGGCGCAGCAAAATCAAACAAAGACATCTGACCGCTCATTGTATGTTTCCGTTCCTGATTGACGCCGTCAATGATACTGACATAAATACTCATTTTCTGCTTTCTCGTTCCCGGCAGACTGTCTAACGCACCCGCTTTAATAAAGCTCTCCATCGTTCTCTTATTGATAGATTTTCCAGATAACCGCAGACAAAAGTCCTTTAAGGACTTATACTTTCCACCTGCCTCCCGCTCTGAAACAATTTCGTCAATTACAGGCTTTCCTACCCCCTTGATGGCAGCAAGTCCATATCGAATATTTTTCCCATCTGGCGTAAAACGATACTCCCCTGTATTGATATCTGGCGGAAGAATCTCTATGCCAAGCTGGCGGCAGTTCATAATGTACTCGGTAATCTTCCCTGTGTGCTCCATAAAGGATGTCATTAGCGCTGCCATAAACTCAACCGGATAATGGCACTTCAAATAGGCAGTCTGATACGAAACAACAGCATATGCCGCCGCATGGGATTTATTAAAAGCATACTTGGCAAAGTCAGTCATATCATCATATATTTTCCTTGCCACATCCTCTGGGATTCCTCTCTTGATGCAGCCATCTACGCCCTCCGCCTCGTTTCCAAAAATGAAATTATTTTTCTCTTTTTCCATGACGGACGCCTTTTTCTTTGACATCGCACGGCGCACCAAATCACTCCGGCCATAGCTGTACCCGGCAAGGTCGCGTACAATCTGCATGACCTGCTCCTGATAAACAATACATCCATAGGTCGGCGATAAAATCGGCTCGAGCTCCGGACAGTCGTACTGAATGTTATCCTGATTATTTTTCCCCTGTATATATTTCGGTATAAAATCCATCGGGCCCGGACGGTATAGGGAAATTCCGGCAATGATATCCTCCATGTTCTGCGGCTTCAATTCCTTCATAAAGCTTTTCATGCCCGCACTTTCCAGCTGGAACACACCCTCTGTCCGTCCCGCCGATATCATTTCAAAGACCGCTGGATCCTCATAATCAATATCGTGGATATCAAAGGCTCCGTTTACAGCGTCCTTTATTACTGTCAGAGTACGCAGGCCAAGAAAATCCATTTTCAAAAGTCCAAGTTCTTCCAGTGTTACCATCGTGTACTGCGTTGTTATGTTTCCATCCGAAGCACGGGAAAGAGGAACAAATTCATCTACCTCCTCCGGACTGATTACGATTCCCGCCGCATGAATCGAAGTATGTCGCGGCAATCCCTCCAGACGGAGCGACATATCAATCAGCTTTTTTGTCTGCTCATCCTGCTCATACATATTTCTTAGCTCGGGATTCATCTTCATCGCTTTATCAATCGTTATACCGAGCTCCATCGGAATCGCCTTTGCCACCGAGTCCACATAGGCATACGGCATATCCAGTACCCTTCCGACATCCCGGATGACCATGCGCGCCGACATCGTTCCGAAGGTCACAATCTGTACGACATGCTTCTCTCCATATTTTTCTGTCACATAATCAATGACCTCCTGCCTTCTCTCATAGCAGAAATCCACATCAATATCCGGCATCGTCACACGCTCCGGATTAAGAAACCGCTCAAACAGCAGATTATACCGAATTGGATCAATCATGTCCGTAATATTCAATGAATATGCTACAAGACTACCGGCCGCCGAGCCACGCCCCGGTCCTACCGGAATATCATGGTCCTTTGCGTACTTGATAAAATCCCAGACAATCAGAAAATAATCAACAAATCCCATCTCCTCAATGGTATTTAATTCATAATCCAATCTTTCCCTTAACTCAGGCGCTCTATCGCCATACCGCGTAACAAGACCTTCCTCACAGAGCTTACGCAGATACTCCCCCGGCGTAAACCCCTCCGGCACATCAAAATGCGGCAGCTTGTACTTGCCAAACTCAATTTCCACATGGCAGCGTGAAGCAATCTTATTTGTGTTCTCAATTGCCTCCTTCGCATATGGGAACAGCTTTTCCATTTCCTCCGGGGATTTCAAATAATACTGGCCGCCCTCATAGCGCATACGGTTTTCATCCGAAACCTTCTTCCCCGTCTGTATACACAATAATATGTCATGGGCTTCCACGTCAGTGTCATAAATATAGTGAACATCATTTGTCGCCACGAGCGGCATGCCCGTCTCCTGATTCATCCGAATCAGCCCTTGATTTACTGTCTGCTGGTCTGGAATCCCATGATCCTGCAGCTCAAGGAAAAAGTTTCCCTTGCCAAATATATTCTCGAGTCTCTCTGCCTCCGTCTTTGCCTCCTCGTAAAGGCTCCTCCTTAACAGAGACGGTACAATTCCCGCTAAGCAGGCGCTCAGCGCAATGATTCCCTCATGGTATTCCTGCAATACTTCATAGTCCACCCTTGGTTTATAATAAAAGCCCTCTGTGAAGCCGCGGGAGACAATTTTCATCAAATTGGCATACCCCGTATTATTTTCCGCCAAAAGGACAAGGTGGTGATATCTCTCCTCATTTTCGCTCCCCGCCTCCCTGTCAAAACGGGAACCGGGCGCCACATAAACCTCACATCCGATGACAGGGTTGATGCCCGCCGCTTTGGCCGCGCGGTAAAAATCAATCACGCCATACATAACCCCATGGTCGGTAATGGCAAGACTATCCATTCCTAAATCCTTTGCCCGGTTTACCAGCTCGCCAATTTTACTCGAACCGTCCAACAGGCTGTATTCCGTATGCACATGTAAATGCGTAAAATTCATGGTTGCCCCCATTTCTCAATCGTATTGTTCACAAAAATCAGTCTTTCCCATAAGATAAAAAAGACCCGGCTTGCGCACAGGTCTTACTTTTTATTACCTTCCAGTCAGATACTTTTCGATGCTTTCCAGTGCGGCTTCCTCATCTTCACCGTCCACAGAAACCTCAAGCTCCTGCCCCGGAACCAGACCAAGTGTCATCATTCCCATAATGCTCTTAGCATTTACCGTGACATTGTTCTGGCAGATATTCACACGGCTCTTGTATTGACTTGCCACTTGTACCAGCATAGCAATCTGCCGTGCTACTTCTTTTTCCACACTAACACCAATGCTTTTTTTAATCATCTTTTCCTCCATCCTGCTGCGTTCAGCCAAAAAATCTGCCTCGCACCGCAACTAGATATCCTTATCTTTATTTTGTTCATGTAAGCTGTCAGCAATTTCACTCAGCTTTCGTAACCGATGATTTACTCCCGATTTTCCAACCGGAGGATTCAGCATTTCTCCCAGTTCCTTTAATGAAACCTCCGGATTTTCTAACCGCAGTCTGGCAACCTCTGCAAGCTTTTCTGAAAGATGTCCGAAACCTGTCGTGTCATAAATATAACGAATATCTTCCATCTGTCTTGACGCCGCAGAGACAGTCTTTTTAATATTCGCCGCCTCACAGTTTACCTGACGGTTAATCGAATTCCTTACCTCTCTTATAATCCGTACATTTTCAAACTCCATAAGCGCTACATGGGCGCCGATGATATTTAAAAAATCAACAATGCCAGCGCCTTCTTTCATATACACAATATGATTTTTCTTTCTTTCGGCAATCTTTGCTTCCAGTCCAAAAACACCTATCATATCCTGTATTTTAGCAGCACGGTTATAGCTTCCAGCTGACAACTCAAGATGATACCCACTATTTGGATTTGCCACGGAACCGCTCGACAAAAATAAGCCCCGTAAAAATGCCCGTTTACAACATTTTCTCTGAATGAGACGTTCTGAAACGAGCAATGCGCCGTCCATAACCATGATTTCTTTCATAAAATTTCCGACTTCCTGGTCTGACAGCAGATACAAAGCATATTGATGATTTCCACGTACTGATATATCCGGTATTATATGAAATGCTTTCTTAATTAAAATATAGCATTTTTTTGCTACTGTCAAGTTCTCTGTAGCAAACTCTGCAATAAATTTTCCATTTTCTTCCATTTTTATTTGTCCGCAGACAGAAAATAATGCCGCAATCTCTGCTATCTGGCAATGCTTTGCCTTCCCTGTCTGCTCAAGCAATTCATCTTTTACTTTTCCTGCGAACGACATATATTCCGTAACCTATCCTTCTCTATATCTCTATGTTCCTTCTTGCATCCATATTCTGTATTTTCAAATTCTTTACAAAGGGCGTTCGTCAATGTCACCGAGCGATGCTTGCCGCCGGTACAGCCAATCGCAATGACTAGCTGGGTTTTCCCCTCTACAATATAATTAGGAATCAGAAAATCCAGCAAATCTTTTATCTTTACAAGAAATTGTCCCGCTTTATCCGAAGACATAACATATTCATATACTTCGCTGTCATTTCCTGTCAACGGTTTCAATGCTTCAATATAGAATGGGTTTGGCAGAAAACGTACATCAAAAACCAAATCGGCATCCGAAGGGATTCCATACTTAAATCCAAAGGAGACAAAGGTAAGATAAAAATTGCAGAAGCTTTCCTCCGCTACAAAAATACGGTCAATTTCCTGTTTCAATTCCCGAATCAAAAGCGTTGTCGTGTCAATAATATAATCAGCCTGTTTTTTCAACGCTGCCAAAAGCTCCCTTTCATATTCAATCGCCCTGTCCATCCGTCCACCATTTGCCAGCGGATGCATTCTTCTCGTCTCCTTATACCGCTTTACAATAACCGGAGTCGAAGCCTCAAGAAATAATATCTCTAATGCATATCCTTCCTCTTTTAATCCATTTAATACATTCGCAACCTCTTTCAGCGGTTCCCTGCCGCCACGGATATCCAGCCCCAGAGCCACTCTCTCAATCTGTTCACTGGAATCCTCTGTCAACTGCATAAAAGTGGGAAGCAACGACACCGGCAGGTTATCTACACAAAAATATCCGTCATCCTCCAAAATCCGCATAACAGAACTTCTCCCTGCACCACTCATACCTGTTACAACAACAAATTTCATCGCCCTCACTCACCTTCCTTAGTTGCCTAAAAAATTGTTAAAACTTACCAACCATCCTTACTTCCGGTTCCAGCTCTACCTGAAACTTTTCCCTGACTCTGTTCTGAACCTCCTCAATCAGGCGTCTGACCTCCTCTGCTGTCGCATGCCCCCTATTTATAACAAAACCACAGTGCTTTTCTGACACCTGTGCGTCCCCGATACGGTACCCCCGCAGTCCGGCATCCTCAATCAGCTTTCCGGCAAAATATCCCTCTGGGCGTTTAAAGGTACTTCCCGCACTTGGGTATTCCAATGGCTGCTTCTCACGGCGCTTCTGGTTCAACTCCTTCATATCAGAAAAAATCTTTTCTCTCTCTCCTTTTTCAAAAGAAAAAGTTCCCTGAAGTACAATATATTTTTCCTTCTGGATAATGCTTGAGCGGTATCCCAGTTCCAGTTCTTTTTTACTGAGAACCATTTTATTTCCCTCCTCGTTCAAAACAGTGGCACTCACGATGCAGTCCTTTATCTCGCCTCCGTAGGCGCCTGCATTCATCGTAATACCTCCTCCCAGCGTTCCCGGAATTCCTCCCGCAAATTCAAATCCAGTCAGACCTGCCTCCGCAAGCCGGACTGCCATTGTACTAAGCCCGATTCCGGCCTGCACCATCACCATCCCTTCCTGATGAACTGACATACGCTCAAGTCCCCTGCCGATTTCAATTACCACACCCGGATAACCCTCATCACTAAATAGCACATTGCTCCCACGCCCAAGAAGGTAAAACGGCAGTTTCCTTACTCTGGCAAAATCCAATGCCTCCATGATCTCATCTTCGTTCTCCGGAATCATATAATATGCTGCCGGGCCGCCTATTTTAAATGTTGTATGAGTGTTCATCATTTCCTGCTCTAATTGAATCATATCAACCTCTGTACTCTTTCTGCTTTCTCTTTATTATTATTCACATCGGAATGTCTCATTCACACTATTACCCTAATAATACCATTCTTACCGCACCATATATGCCGGCGTCATTTCCCAGCTCTGCCAGACGGAACTCCTTGTCCTTCAATGCAAACATCGCATTTTCATTGTAATATTTTTCTACCACATTCAAAATAATTTCCCCGGCTCTTGACACACCACCGCCAATAACAAAAGCTTCCGGATCTACAACATGGGCAACATTGCTCAGTGCAATTCCCAAATAACGTCCAAAACGCTCTACCGTTTCCTGACAATAGGCATCTCCCGCCTTCGCCTCATCAAAAATCATTTTTGCTGAAATCCTGTCCCGCCCTGCCAGACAGGAATCTGCCTTCATATACTTTTTTGCAAGACGGACAATACCGGTCGCCGAGGCATACTGTTCAAGGCATCCCTTATTCCCGCAGCCACATACTTCCGTCTCATTTATCTCAACCTTCGTGTGACCAATTTCACCACCTGCTCCCTTGCTCCCTGTCAGTATTTTCCCTTTATGAATAATACCGCCGCCAACTCCGGTGCCAAGCGTTACCATAACAATGCTGTCATAGCCGCGTCCGCCGCCCTTCCACATCTCGCCGAGCGCCGCCACGTTCGCATCGTTTCCTACTTTTACGTTACCCACCCCGGTCAGTCCGGCAACCGTATTTTTCACGGAAAATACATCCCAGCCGAGGTTCGCGCATTTGAGAATCACTCCATCATCCGTTACCGGCCCCGGAATCCCGACGCCAATACCTTTTATATTGCCGCCCCGCTCTGCCCTTTTTTCCTCAATGCTCTCTACTACATCCGGCAGAATATTTTCACCATTATTTTCTTTCCTCGTCTTTATTTCCCATTTTTCTAATAATTCACCGGTATCAGAAAAAAGTCCCATCTTTACTGTTGTCCCACCTACATCAACACCTACATAATATGCTGCCATGATAACCCCTTTCCAGTCATTCCTATGAATTCGACAAATTATTCGTTACCCGGTTATATAATTCATAAGCGGCATTATATCCCATCTTCTTCTGACGGAAATTAACTGCCGCCGACTCACAGATAATCGCCACATTTCTTCCCGGTCGTATCGGAATCGAATGACATACTACCTTATTGCCTAGATACTCTATATATTGTTCCTCAAGTCCCATCCGGTCATACTCCTGTTCTTTATTCCACTCCTCAAGCTGAATGACCAAATCAATCGACTGGGTATCTTTCACACTCTCAACTCCAAACAGGGTTTTTGCATCAACAATACCGATTCCACGCAATTCAATAAAATGTCTGGTAATATCCGGTGCTGAACCAATTAACGTTTCATCACTGACCTTTTTAATTTCTACCACATCATCAGAAACTAGACGGTGGCCTCTGTGAATCAACTCCAATGCCACTTCACTTTTACCGATACCACTCTCACCGGTAATAAGCACTCCCTCGCCATATATATCTACCAACACCCCGTGAATCCGGATTCGCGGAGCCAGCTCAACCTTTAACCATCGGGTTACCTCGGCAGAAAAGGAAGAAGTAGCCGCCTCAGAACGCATAATCGGTACTTTATACTGTCTTGACAATTCTATAAATTCCTCTGGTACGGAAAGCCCCCGGCAGAACACAATCCCCGGAACCTTATAAGACATAATTTTGCCCATCATCTCCGCACTTTTTTCTATCCCCTGCTTCTCCATGTAAGTATGCTCTACCTGACCGATAAGCTGAATCCTGTGGTGGTCAAAATAGTCAAAAAAACCTGCCAGCTGCAGTGCCGGACGGTTGATATCCGCCTGTGAAATTTCAATATCCTCCACCTCGATATCTGGCACAAGATTCTCCACCTTCATTTTCTCAATAAAATTTTCTAATGATACGGTATACATTTCACGCCTCCATCATTCATATATTGATTTGATAATAGCATACCGGAAGAATTTTGGCAAGATTCTTGACAAATACATAGGTTTCGTACTAGAGTAGAGATACTGAAAAGAAAAATATACATTCATATATCAGGAGGTTATTATGAGCGAAACATGCAATCACGACTGCTCAAGCTGCAGCAGCAACTGTGATGAAAGAGATCCGAAAAGCTTTTTGGAAAAACCGCATCCAAATAGTAAAATAGGTAAAGTAATCGGCGTTGTCAGCGGTAAAGGAGGCGTCGGCAAATCTATGGTTACGCAGCTTCTTGCCACTGCTTTTTCCCGCCGCGGCTATCACTGCGGGATTTTGGACGCTGACATCACCGGACCGTCGATTCCAAAAGCTTTTGGATTGACGGAAAAAGCGATGGGCAACGAGACTACTATTTTCCCTGTAAAAACAAAAAAATTGGGAATCGACGTCATGTCTATCAATCTACTGCTGCCAAACGACACCGATCCGGTTGTCTGGCGCGGCCCGGTCATCGGAGGCACGGTAAAACAATTCTGGACGGATGTGCTGTGGGATAATGTGGATTATCTGTTTGTCGATATGCCGCCGGGAACTGGCGATGTAGCTCTGACGGTATTCCAAAGCATCCCTGTAGATGGAATTGTCGTTGTTACCAGTCCGCAGGACTTAGTTTCCATGATTGTGGGAAAAGCTATGAAAATGGCGCAGTTAATGAATATCCCAGTCCTTGGACTGGTAGAAAATATGAGCTATGTAGAATGTCCGGACTGTGGAAAAAGATTATCCGTATTCGGAGAAAGCCACATTGAAGAAATTGCCAAGTCTTACGACGTACCAGTTCTTGCACAGATGCCAATCAATCCGGCTTTGGCAAAAGCATGTGATGAAGGAAACATAGAAGACTTTGAAAACGACTATCTGTTAGAAGCCATAAACGTAATCGAATAACAATAAAAGGAAAGGACAAAGATATGGAATCAGAGATTTGCTACATTTTTGGAGCCGGTGAAATGACCGACTGTAACATTTCATTATCCCCGAAGGACCTTGTTATCGCTGCCGACGGCGGTTTTGATTATTTAAAAAAGTTAGGGCTTCGCGCCGACTTTGTGCTCGGCGACTTTGATTCCGTCCTTTCTTATGACTTACCCTCAGACAGCCTTCGGTATCCACCGGAAAAAGATGACACCGATATGATGCTTGCCGTACGGCTCGGGCTGGAAAAGGGGTACACAGAATTTGCCATTTACGGCGGGCTTGGAGGCCGTCTCGACCACACGCTTGCCAATCTCCAGATATTAACCCACCTCGCCCGGAACGGAGCGGTCGGTACGCTCTACAGTGACACCTATGCTCTACGGGTTATCTCGGATGGGACAATTTCTTTTCCAAAAGACATACCGGAAAATGTTGCCGGCAATCTCTGCTCTGTCTTTTCCATCAGCGACGTCAGCGTGGATGTCACGATTCATGGTCTGAAATACGAAGTCGAAAATGTTACCCTTACAAATTCTGTCCCTCTCGGCGTCAGCAATGAGTTTGTCGGTAAAAAAGCATATATAAACGTAAAAAAAGGCACCATAGCTGTACTCTGGCACCTTCCCTGACGGTGGTAGGATATCCGCCACATGCCACACCGTTAGGTTAATGTTGGTTTCCCGCCGCTATGTGTATCCATAGTTAAAATCTGCGAATCGGATCCGAACCGTCATCTACTGTATTTTCAATACTTTTTATGACAACAAAATATGAGATATTTTCATTTACTTTGACCTCCACACGGTCTCCCACCTTCCGGTGAATCAAAGCACTCCCCAATGGGGATTCCGTACTAATCAGTCCATTCAGCGCATCCGTCCGAACCGTCGTCACGATTTTGTATTTTTCCGTCACATCATCTTCCTCAAAATACACCTCTACCGTATTATTCAACCCGACCTCATCCTCGGCAGATTCCTCCGAGACAACAACTGCCGTCTTAATCATTTTCTCCAGATAACGAATCCGGCTCTCATTCTGGTTTTTATCTTTTTTTGCCGCATGGTACTCAAAATTTTCACTCAAATCCCCATGCGCCCTTGCCTCCTTAACTGCCTCAAGCGCTTCCTTTCTTACTACCAGCTTACGGTATTCGATTTCTTCCTGCATTTTCTCAATATCTTTTTTTGTCAGTTCATTTCTCATAACTTCCCCTTTTCGTTACAACTGAACCCAGATTACCGGACGGATAAGAATCTCTTTCTTATTTACCGGGAACCCATAATCAATCATAGCTCCTCCTGCCGTCACATAGGCGGTCGAATATAAGTCCCGGCCAGGTGTTCGAAGACGCATATTATTTCTCTTTTCGCCTAATTGTTTTTTATACTTTTTCGACTCCGCATCATTCAAGATAAACACCTTATCCGTCGTGCCGCTGCTTCCCTTCGTCCCGTAAGTGCTGTTTACATCTCCCTCCAGAGATGTGTCAAGAACCGCCTGCTGCTCCGATTCATTAAATGTCTTTTTCAAAAAATCCCCATTTAGATAACGGCGCAGGGAACATGTCTCCCACGTTGCCTTTTCTTCCTTATTATGAAAAGCAGTCTTCGTCATCGCATTATACCTTGCCAGACACACCTTCTGTCCCGTGTTCTCAAGAATAATCCACTGCTCCCTGCCAAAGCCTGCTATATTCCCAGCCTTTGTCTTGGCAAGTATTTTCTTCTCTGTCTCCAGCTTCCGCACAGCACAGTCTTTATAGTCTCCCAGCTTTTCGTAAGATTCTGCCGCCAGCGATTTTAAACCAACTTTTTCCTCCAATCCCGCTATCACATAACGGGTTGGCGGCATATTATAAGCAACTGCCCCCACTGCCACAAGGAGAACTACGGCAAGCACAATCCACTTCGCCTTACCCGACTTCTTTTGCCCCTGCTCCCTCTCCTTCACTGTCGTTGTCACTGTGCGGTCATCCTTCACACTCTCTGCCGGAAGCTTCCCTTCCAGCTGCTCAGCCATCTTCCTACATTCTTCACTCAATGCCGCACACTGGTCTGCACCCTCTACACTTTTTGCCTCCTCTGAATTTCCAAATGCTTCAAAATCCTTAGTCAGCCTTACATACACTTTATATTTATCTTCAATACCTAAGATACATCTGGTCGCCTTTTTCAATGCAAGCAACTGGGCAAACTTCTCCTCCGGTGTCAACACAATCTCCTGTTTCGCCTTTTTTGCTTTTTTCTTTTTCTTCTGAACCTCTGCCATTATCTGGAATCCTCCTTTTCTAACCTAGTATACCACAACCGGATAGGATTTATCAACTTTTCAGTTTGCGAGCGATAGGATAACAGCTTCTGCCCTTGCCGCCTCCGCTTTTGTAAGCTGCGGCGTACCTTCTAATGGATACGGAATCCCCAAATTTTCATATTTTACCCTGCCCATAGAATGATACGGCAGGACTTCCAATTTTTCTATGTTGGAAAGCGTCCTCATAAATTCCCCAAGCGCCGTCAATTCATTTTCGTCATCTGTGATACCCGGCACTACAACGTGGCGAATCCACACGGGAATCCCCTTTTTATCTAAATACTTAGCAAACTGAAATACATTTCCGTTATCCTGCCCGGTCAGCTTTTTATGCTCATCCGCATCCATATGCTTAATATCTAAAAGAACCAGATTTGTATACGAAAGCAGCTCATCTGTTTTCTTCTGCATCAGTACGTTTTCCGGCTGATACATAATTCCAGATGTATCAAGACAGGTGTGAATCCTTTTCTCTGTCGCCCTTCGGAATAATTCTGTCAGAAAATCCATCTGAAGCATCGGCTCTCCCCCGGTAGCAGTGATGCCTCCGGTTTCATAAAATGAGGAATTGCGGGTTATGTTATCAATAATCTCCGTCACCTCAATATCTCTGCCGTCTGATAATTCCCATGTGTCCGGATTGTGGCAATAACGGCACCGCATCGGACACCCCTGAAAAAATACGACGTAGCGCACTCCCGGCCCATCCACCGTGCCAAAGCTCTCCAAAGAGTGTATTTTCCCCGTCATGCTAACCTCCGTTTCTAAACATTACTTCCTCTACATACTTTACATTCTTTCATGGAAGGTTCTTGCGATCACTTCATCCTGCTGCTCCTTCGTTAGCTTAATAAAATTCACCGCATAGCCCGACACACGAATGGTCAACTGCGGGTACTGCTCTGGATGTTTCTGGGCATCCAAAAGAGTATCACGGTTCAATACATTCACGTTCAGATGGTGTCCCCCCTGCGAAATATATCCATTTAACATTGCCACAAGGTTCTTCTCTGCCTCCTCCTCACTCTTGCCGAGTGCATCCGGCACAATGGTAAACGTGTTGGAAATACCATCCTGCGCATCACTAAATGGCAGCTTAGCCACTGACGCCAGAGAGGCTACTGCCCCATGGCTGTCGCGTCCATGCATAGGATTTGCCCCCGGTGCAAAGGCAACCCCCTTCTTTCTTCCGTCTGGTGTTGCACCCGTATTTCTACCATAGCTTACATTGGATGTAATCGTAAGAATCGAGGTAGTTGGAATACCTCCACGGTAAGTATGATTCCCTTTCACATACTTCATAAATGTGTGAAGAACCTCCTTTGCCAGCTCGTCTACACGGTCATCATCATTTCCATATTTGGGGAAATCCCCCTCAATTTCATAATCCACCACAAGCCCTTTTTCATCACGGATTGGCTTTACCTTTGCATATTTAATGGCAGACAGAGAATCTGCTACCACACTCATTCCCGCTATGCCTGTTGCAAACCACCGTCTTACCTGCTTATCGTGCAGTGCCATCTGTAGTCTCTCATAACAATATTTATCGTGCATATAATGAATAATATTCAGTGCATTGACATAGACGCCGGCCAGCCATCTCATCATGTCTTTATATCGCTCCCAGACTTCATCAAAGTCCAGATACTCAGAAATTATCGGACGGTACTTTGGCCCTACCTGCTTGCCGCTGATTTCATCCACCCCGCCGTTGATAGCGTATAAAAGACATTTTGCAAGATTTGCCCGTGCACCAAAAAACTGCATCTCTTTTCCGATACGCATAGAGGAAACACAGCAGGCAATCCCATAATCATCGCCATGTGTTACCCGCATTAAATCGTCATTCTCGTATTGAATCGCAGAATGTTGAATCGATGTCTTTGCACAGAATTGCTTCCAGCTCTCCGGCAGGTTCTTCGCCCAGAGAACTGTCATATTTGGCTCCGGTGCTGTACCAATATTATTCAATGTATTCAAATAGCGGTATGACATTTTCGTAACCATATGTCTTCCGTCTATGCCGATTCCCCCGATAGACTCTGTCACCCATGTCGGATCTCCGGCAAAAATGGCATTGTAATCCGGCGTACGCGCAAACTTTATCATACGGAGTTTCATGACAAACTGGTCAATGATTTCCTGTATTTCCTTCTCCGTAAATGTTCCATTTTTCAAATCACGCTCCGCATAAATATCAAGAAAGGTTGAGGTTCTTCCAAGGCTCATCGCCGCACCGTTCTGCTCCTTTACTGCTGCCAGATAGGAAAAATATACTGCCTGAGTCGCCTCCTGCACATTTGTAGATGGTTTGCTGATATCACAGCCGTATATTTTTGCCAGCTCCTTTAACATCTTTAAAGCGCGAATCTGCTCTGACAATTCTTCTCTTTCCCTTATTACATCAGAGTACATAATCGTCCTCGTTCCGGCAAGCTGTTCTTCCTTATCTTCAATCAAGCGGTCCACACCATAAAGAGCTGCCCTTCGGTAATCGCCTATAATACGCCCCCGGCCGTAGGCATCCGGCAAGCCGGTAATAATATGCGCACTCCGGCATGCCCTCATCTCCGGCGTGTATGCGTCAAACACTCCGGCATTATGTGTCTTCCTATGCGTTGTAAAGTATTCCACGACCTCCGGATCCACCTCGTATCCATTGTCCTGACACGCCTTAACCGCCATACGGATGCCGCCGTACGGCTGTAGGGAACGCTTAAACGGTTTTTCTGTCTGAAAACCGACAATTTTTTCCTTTTCTTTATCCAGATATCCCGGTCCATGGGATGTAATCGTTGAAATTACCTTCGTGTCCATATCCAGCACACCGCCACGCTCACGTTCCTCCTTTGACAGCTCAAGCACCTGCTTCCAGAGTGCCTTCGTATCTTCTGTAGCTCCTTCCAGAAAAGAATCGTCACCGTCATATGGTGTGTAGTTCTTCTGTATAAAGTCCCTGACATTGATTTCTTTTTCCCATGCTCCCCCTATAAAATCATTCCATTCTGCTCTCATTTTTCCCTCCATTTTTATTTTATCTGAATAGATATATGTAAAAGGCCGGCCATCCGGACTTTTCAGCCCAGACGGTCGGCTTTTTTTATTCACTATACTCCATGTGGTATCTCTCCACTTTTTCCGTCAGTCATATAGTGGTTTCATTATATCGGCTGCCTTCCTATTTGTCAAGCACAAAAACGCTACATAAGCCCAGTACCAACATCTACCCATGTATCAAAAACTTCCCACATAAGAAAGCCAACCATCCCGCAGATACCCAGCCAGAACAAAAGATTATTATTTTTTTGTACTCCCTTATAAAAGATAATCAAGGAAATTATTATCGCAATTATCCTCATAAATACTCCTTCCATTCTTCCAGCCGTAGCTTATTCGTTTCTTTCATCTCGTATAATTTTTCCATCCTTCAACTCAATAATACGGTCTGTCCTTTTCGCATCCTCAAGGTTGTGCGTTACGAGTATAACCGTTTTTCCCTCGTCAGACAACTCTCGCAACAAATCCATTACAAGCCTTCCATTATAAAAATCAAGATTTCCACATGGTTCATCTGCCAGTATCACAGTCGGGTTATTTGTAATCGCTCTGGCAATGCATACCCTCTGCTTTTCACCGCCAGATAATTTCCCCACGCGTACCTTTTCCTTTCCTTCTAACCCCACCTTTTCAAGAAGTCTATGTATCTTTTCGTTCCTCTCCTTTTTCGGACACTTACCAATCATCAACGCAATCTCAATATTTTGGTATACGGTATACCGTTCCTCAAGATAAAACTCCTGAAAAACAAAACCAATATGACGGCTGCGGTAATCTGCCAGCTGGTTATCCGTATACTCATATAACGCATGTCCCTCTGCCAGTACCTCTCCATCCGTCGGTTTCTGTAATCCACCCAAAATACTCAATAGTGTCGTTTTTCCACTACCTGAACGCCCAATAATAGCTGTAAATGTTCCCGGCTCAAACGCCAGACTAACATCATTGACAGCATAAAAAGAATTTTCCCCTTCCTTGTATTCCATTTTTATATGATTTGCCTGAAGCATACTACCTGCCCCTCCCCTTTTGATAAATAATCGGTATCATCTCGCTTTGGTTTAATGTAATCGTTTTCTCCCTTGACTTATATATAAAAAGATAACATATATCAACAATAAATCCAAGATTATAATAATACAAATTTCTCTCCCTGAAAATTATAATTCTGTTCACTATAAGCCAGCTCAAAAGGA
>DEUM01000056.1 GCA_002362575.1 Lachnoclostridium sp. UBA3262
TACCATTGTAAAAGAGGGTATACTAAGAGAGTATGTTTAAATTTTAAGACAAAATACGTCGAAATGGATTTTTTAGGATTTTAGGAGGAAAATATGGCTGTAAAGTACGTGTTTGTAACCGGCGGTGTTGTTTCCGGTCTGGGAAAGGGAATTACTGCCGCTTCACTGGGAAGACTATTAAAAATGCGTGGCTATAAGGTAACCATGCAGAAATTTGATCCATATATCAATATTGATCCGGGCACGATGAACCCGATTCAGCACGGCGAAGTTTTTGTAACCGACGATGGTGCGGAGACAGACTTAGACCTCGGACATTATGAACGCTTCATTGACGAAAGCCTGACGAAACAGAGTAATGTGACGACCGGTAAAGTATACTGGTCCGTTCTCTCAAAAGAGCGTCGCGGCGACTATGGCGGAGGTACCGTTCAGGTTATCCCGCATATTACCAATGAACTAAAAAGCCGCTTTTACCGCAATGACGGCTGTAAGGAAACACAGATTGCCATTATTGAGGTCGGAGGAACCGTCGGTGACATCGAGAGCCAGCCGTTCTTGGAGGCAATCCGTCAGTTCCAGCTTGACGTCGGGCACGAGAACGCCGTCCTCATCCATGTTACGCTGGTGCCGTATCTGAAGGCTTCGCAGGAATTAAAATCCAAGCCGACACAGGCAAGCGTCAAAGAGCTTCAGGGAATGGGAATCCAGCCGGACATCGTTGTATGCCGTACAGAGATTCCTCTCGACAAAGCAATCCGGGATAAAATTTCCCTCTTTTGTAACGTACCAAACAGTCAGGTTATTCAGAATCTGGACGTTGAAACATTATACGAAGTACCCCTCGCGATGGAGAAGGAAAACCTTGCCCAGACTGTATGCAAATGCCTGCATTTGGACTGTCCTGAACCGGACATCAAGGGCTGGGAGGACATGGTGGATTCCATCAAGCACTTAAATAAAGAAGTAACCGTTGCCCTTGTCGGCAAATATACCGCCCTTCACGACGCCTACATTAGTGTCGTGGAAGCTTTGAAGCACGGCGGCTTTGCCCACAATGCACAGGTTAATATTAAATGGATAAATTCTGAGGAAGTAACAAGGGAGAATGTATCTTCCTATCTGGATGATGTTAGCGGCATACTCGTGCCGGGCGGCTTTGGAAACCGCGGCATGGAGGGCAAGATTTTTGCCATTGAGTACGCCCGTACCCACAATATCCCATTCCTCGGTCTATGCGTCGGCATGCAGCTAAGCCTTGTTGAATTTGCGAGAAATGTCATCGGCTGGAATGACGCTCACAGCGCAGAGCTGGATCCTGCGACGACACATCCGGTCATTCACCTGATGCCGGATCAGGATGGTGTGGAAGACATCGGAGGCACACTCCGTCTCGGTTCTTACCCATGTGCCTTAGACAAGTCAAGCAAGGCATACGAGCTTTATAAAAAAGACATCATTCACGAGAGACACCGCCACCGCTATGAGGTCAATAACTACTATCGCGGGGATTTTGAAAAACATGGTATGACACTTTCCGGTCTTTCACCGGACGGAAGAATTGTAGAAATGATAGAAATTCCTTCCCACCCTTGGTATATCGCCACACAGGCACATCCGGAATTTAAGTCCAGACCGAACCACCCGCACCCGCTCTTTAAAGGCTTTATCGGCGCGGCGATGGAATATCAAAGTGAAAAGTAAATGCTTAAAAGGTACGCTCTCACCAGCGTACCTTTATTAACGTAAACGTCATCACTGTCAGAATTCCCGGCTATTTATCAATAACTATGCTAAAACTTCAACACCATATAAATATCATCGGCATAAGTCCCATCATCATATTTGTTTGCATTAGGAACTATACCACACCTTTCAAACCCTAAACTTTCATACAAATGGCAGGCTCTTTCGTTATTACCTACTACTGTTAATTCAGCCTGTTCAAACCCAAGATTCTTTATTTCTTTTAAAAGCCTTTTTAACATAAATTTCCCCAGTCCAAAACCTGTATACTTCTGAAACAGGGCTATGCCTACTCCTGCCCTGTGCCTTGCACGTCTGCTGCCTGCCTTGCTTTCGAAAGAACAATTTCCTGCGTATTCTCCGTCAACAAATGCCAGCATCAAAAGTGAAGCTTCTGATTTATTATGTTCATCAATAAATTTTTCTTCATCATTTTGAGTAAATACTATTTCGTCCGGCTCAAACATTAAAAACCTTGTCTCTCCTGTAACAGTCTTTAAATACTCAAGTAACATTTGCGCTTCATCTAATCTTGCACTGCGAAGTGTAATCTTTTTCCCACTTAAAATGTAATCTTCTTCTTCAAATACCATGTTCTGTTTCCTCCTAAAATATTGATTCTTTTCCAGATAACTGTCTGATACACCTTTTGCCTGATTCTTCAATTCAGCTATACTTCAATATAATATAGTTAAAATATCATATATTTACGTTTTGTCAACTAAAAATCAATTATTTCAGACATCTTTTCATTTCCCTCCCGCTATGCTATGATAGGAACATAATATCGCTTGGGTTCACGCCCTAAGCCAGACAAGAAAGAAGGGATTTAGATGAATATACAGGACGAAAAATACCTACGGCTGCTTGCCGAGAAATACCCTACCAGACAGTCCGTCTGCCGGGAAATCATTAATCTGAATGCGATTCTAAATCTTCCAAAGGGAACCGAGCATTTCATGAGTGACCTGCACGGAGAATACGAAGCATTTTATCATATACTGAATAACTGCTCCGGCGTCATCCGCGAAAAAGTCAAACTTCTCTTTGGCGATACGCTGACGGACAGGGAGCGGCAGGAAATCTGCACACTGATTTACTATCCGCGGGAAAAACTGGATATGCTGAAAAAAGATGGATGTCTTTCACAGGAATGGTACCGCATGACACTAAATCAGCTTATCGAAATTGCCAAACTTCTTTCTTCTAAATATACAAGGTCGAAGGTAAGAAAAGCCATGCCGGACGACTTCGCCTATATTATTGACGAGCTTCTCCATGTGCAAAAGGATGAGGACGATAATCAGGTATTGTACCACCAAAAAATTATAGATACCATTTTAGAAATCAATAATGCCGACGAATTTATTATTGCGCTGGCAGGTCTCATCAAACAATTAGCCGTCGACCATCTGCACATCGTCGGTGACATCTTTGACCGAGGCCCCTATGCGGACAAAATATTGGATTTGCTGCATAAATATCATTCGTTAGACATTGAATGGGGAAACCACGATATACTGTGGATGGGCGCTGCCGCCGGAAGTGAAGCCTGTATCGCAAATGTTATACGAAATAACCTGAAACACCAGAATACAGAAATTCTTGAGAGCGGTTACGGCATCAGCCTTCGCTCACTGACGCTATTCGCTGTCAACACCTATCCGGACTTACCACCTATGGAGGCGGCAAGAAAAGCTATTTCTGTCATTATGTTTAAACTGGAGGGAGCAATCTTAGAAGCTCATCCCGACTACGATATGAGTGACCGGAGGCTTCTCCACCGGATAGATGCGGAACGAGGAACAGTCGAAATTGGCAGAACTGAATATGAGCTGACAGATTCCTTCTTCCCCACACTGGATAGGGAAAATCCTTACTGCCTTTCTGAGAGCGAACAGGAAGTAATCGACGAATTAAAGACCTCCTTCCTGAACAGTGTCCGCCTTCAGAAACATATCCGCTTTTTATATGAAAAAGGAAGTATGTACCGGATTTACAATGAAAATCTTCTATATCACGGCTGTATTCCAATGGATGATACCGGAAACTTTGAGGGTGTGCAGATAGAAGGGCGCATCTATCAGGGAAAGGCCTATCTGGATTTTGCTGATATGACAGCACGGAGAGCTTACCGAAGACGTGAAAGAAAAGATTTGGATTTCATGTGGTATCTCTGGTCTGGCAGAAAATCACCCCTCTGCGGCAGAAATATAAAGGCGTTTGAACGTGCTTTTGTCCGTGATGAATCTGCATGGGCAGAGGAAACAAACCCATACTATCGCTACTATGAGGAGGAAAAGACCTGCAACATGATATTGCGTGAATTCGGGCTCTACACGCCAATGTCACACATTATTAACGGACACACTCCGGTACGGACAGAGGAGGGAGAACAGCCATGCCGCGCAGGTGGCAAGCTTCTCGTCATTGACGGAGGCTTCTGTCAGGACTACCATAAAACGACAGGCATTGCAGGCTACACCTTGATTTACAACTCCCACGGTCTGCGCATCAAGGCACACCAGCCCTTTGAGAGTGTTTACCACGCCCTGCGCGATAATAAAGATATTGAATCCGACTCAAAGCTGATTGAGACAGAAAACGCCCGTGTCATGGTGCGTGACACGGACGATGGAAAGCATATTTTAGAATATATATCAGACTTGGAAAATCTTCTGCAAAACGTGTACTCTGCCCACTGACTGGGCAGGGTACACTTCTTTCCATTCTTAATGGCAGCCGCCGTGGGTTTGCAATCATTGACTTATCAATACACTTTGTTTTCCCAGCCACGGAGATTCCGGCTGTAACGGTTCATTGTCATCATCATTCCCCTCACTGGTTCCCCAGCGAAATTCAAAATAATAACGTTTTCCTTTTTCTAAATTTTTGACAACTACTGTATCCTTTTCTGATATAAGCACTGTCTTGGCATCTGACATATTTTTGTTTAGTGAATACCGAATTTCAAAATAGTCCTGTACACACGGGCTCCCCTCATCTGACAAAATAATCCTAGCCGCCTGCCTCAAATCATTCATTATCCGGTATTTTACAAAAAGTGGACGCAACAACAAATCCCCGGCAACATCCCGCTGTAATACAGGCTTTGGCATAAAAAGGTAAAGTCCATCCTCATCATCTTTTTCCATATCCTTATACCATCCTATACAGTAATACCCCTTTTTTTCTACGGTTGCTGTAATCGGCTGAGCCTTGCCATATTCATAACTATCCGGCATTTTCCCAACGAGCCTGCCTCCGTCTAACTGATATTGAATGTCATATTTTTTTCCCTGTGAAAATACTACCTCTCCCGGAGATACCTTGCCTATCCTTTTGTCTTTTACATACCAGTGCTTATTATTCTTAAAGGTTGGCAGTTTCCAGACTTTCTTAGAGAGATTTGTAACCTTTTTTAGCGCTGGACACCCCTCTCCCGGCTTTATCCAATTTTTCAAATTTTCAGACAGGATAATCTCCTCCAAATTAGAACACCCTTCAAATGCCCTGTATTGAATTGTTTCTGTTGACGCCGGCAACCGAATCTGACATAATGATTCACAATCTGAAAAGGCGTATTCACCAATTTCTTTTAATGCGTTTGAAAATGCAATATTTTTAAGTTTTCTGCATGAAGAAAACGCACCGTCACCAATTACCTGCACACCTTTTCCCATATTTAAAGATGTCAGCTCATCTAATCCGCTAAAACATTCTGAATCAATTTCTTTCACACTATCTGCAATAAATATCTCTTTTATCCTGTAATCATCCTCTGCTGTGTTTTGGAAACATCGCGAACCTAGTTTAGTAATTCCTTCATCTATCCTGACTTTTTGAATTTTATCCCATTCCTTTTCATCAAAAGCATAGGATAATACTTCTAATTTCAATTCTCCTTCTCCGCTAATTACTAATGTGTCTCCATTTAGCACAGAACAGGTTACTTGATTCCTTTTTCCCTCCTCATGATTATTGGTTACCGTTTCTTCGTTCTGTTCACCACTCGTGTGAAAAAACATCGTCAACAGCCCCGTTCCTATTACGAGTGTTAATAATAGTGACAGCGTGAAAACAATTTTCCTTTTCATATTCTTCCTTTCATCGTTATTTTTTGTATCAGTATTTGGTATCGCTCGTAAACTCATTTTTCTTAATCCTACATATATACTGAAGATTTTTCATGACTTGTTCACCATTTGTTTTGGAATGAGTTATTAAAAACTGCAAATCCTTTCCGACAATATGGCATCCTTCTATTTCCCTATTGTGCGACTCTATATCGTTTTTGTCATCGCCTTGTGTTTTTGGATTTACCATGACACGCCGTCTGTTAGAAATAGATGACTTATTTTCAGTCATCGTGAATCGGGAAATCTGCAGCCCATTCTGGTTTGGTGTGTTCTCATTTCCTCCGCATATATATACATAATGCTTATTACTACCAACTTTATTACTCACTTCTATAGACTGAAAAGAATTGCTTGGATGCACCGCACAATCACCTAGTGAGCGTTTTCCTTTTTGAGGTTTTTGATAATAAGATGCCAGACATGCTTTTTTCGCTTTTGAACTTTTTAAAGAAAACGTTGGCATCTTCTTTGTTTTTTTTACAAACTCCCTTATTGGTCCCATTTTATATAAACTAACTTGAACTGCACCATCCATAAACATACACCATATCGCAAGCACTGACATATCTGCAGATAGGGCTGCATCTACTCGCTTAACAACTCCCTTGGAGTCTCCTTTTTTATTTGCACAATTGATATGGGTAATTCTTCTTACTAGATTAGTTTTGTTAATATCATACGCTAATTCCTTTTTGTCTTTTAGTTTATCTATCACTTTACCAAACTTTATAAATGCAATCTCTTTTGCCCATTTTTTCCCATCTGATTTACCGCCAAACATAAAATATTTTTGTTTCTTTTTACCCTTTCCAAATTCTAAAATCTCATTTGTCTGACCATGTGCAAAACCTTTCATTTTTATTGAATCACTCTGTTTAAAATCATAACCCACATAGCTTGTTTTTCCTAATGATAAATAAGCATTCCCTTTATCCTTTTTAGTTCCAGCATAAATCGTGTACGCTTTCATACCTGAAAGCTGATAACTCTGAGTAGCTTTTACCTTTCCGGCATCCTCAATCACATGTCCATTCTTATCAAAAAATTTAAAATATGTGTTAATCAATGCATCTCTTGATTTAAGTTGTTTTTTGGCTGCTTTTGTACGTCTGGAAAATAGAGTCGATTGTTCCACCCCATTCTCCCGAAGATATTGCAAATATTCCTCATATGTATCAAAATCCTCTGAATCATAATATACCTCATAATTCTCCTCATCAAAATCTTCCTCAACATAATTTCCCTCAAAATATCTTACATCATCTGACATTTCATACAGGGTATACCCACTAAGTCCGACAATATCTGAGCACTTAGCAATAAACCCAAATTCAACGCTCTCTCCCGGAGCTATGTTTTGATTATAATTTGCGTTATTAAGCTTAAATACACCTCCTTCAGATAATAATAACTTTGCGTTCCATATATTGTCAATTGATTTTACGCCATCTAACTTTATGTCTAATTTCCAATCCTCAATGGTTTTTTCACTGTCATTTGTCACAATAATCTGTCCATTTACATAACCATCCCAGTGACCGTTTTCTTTATATTTTACAGAATAATCTTTTTGCACCTCAATTTGCTCGCGCGTCAGATAACAATCCGTCGGAAATTCAAAGTCACCATCATACTTAATTGTCATTCCAAAAGTAACCGTATTATCCACTCCTATATCTTGATTCCATCCTGCATTTTTAATTGTATATTCATCATCTTCATGTGACGTAATTTGGGCATTCCATATATTTTCAATTTCTGCATCCAAATCAAAACATACTTCCTAGTTATCAATATAGTTACCCGATATATTTTTTATTGTCATATCTACATTGCAATGTTTTTCCCATTTCGCTGTTATATGGTATTCAATATCCAGCATATCGTCTACAGAAATATCCTTCTCCGCATCCTCATCTTCCTCATCTTCATCGTCTTCTTCATTATCTTCTTCTGTTTCATCAGCAATATCTCCTATATCTGCATATGTAGTCTCAGCACCATAACCAGACTCAACTTTCGCTGATACATTCTGAACCCCGCACCCTAAAACACTACAAATTACCATTGAAAGAGTAATAATTAACGCAGCTAACTTATTCATCATCCTTTTCATTTCTAAATATCCTCCATTTTTTATTTAATGTTTTTTACTATTTCTTTTGCCATTTTATGGACACATTTTTTCTCCTTTCATTTATAATAACGAAATAAAAATGCAAAATGACTCAATTTATAAAAAAAAGATGAAACTTTTTACAGTTTCACCTTTTTCCTTTTCATAACATTCTCAATGGCAGCCTCCGCAGTGCCTGCAGTCGCCGCCGCACTGAATAGATTTCCCTTTTTTCTTATCTCGTACCATACTGTAAACAATTGCACCGACAATCATCAGAACAATCACACTCACAAGAATCGTCCCAAGCATACTCACGCCACCTTTCTGTTTAAAAGTAGAGTATTGCTTTCTCTGTATGGTCTGAACAGCAAATACAGCAATCCGACAATCAACGCCAGTGCAACTACAGTCCAGCCACTGAACACTCCCATGCGGAGCTGACCAATCCAGTAAATAATCAGAGCGGCTACATAGGCAAACACACACTGGTAAGCAATGGCAAACGCCGTCCACTTTCCATTATTCATCTCCCTGCGAATCGCACCGATAGCGGCAAAGCAAGGGGCACACAAAAGGTTAAACGTCAGGAACGCATAACCGGCAATCTGACTCATTCCCTCAAAGTCAAGCACTCCGAATACACCGACAACCTCCTCCTTTGCCACAAGTCCCATGACGGTAGCAATGGTTGCCTTAATATTTCCAAAGCCAATTGGCGCAAAAATCCACTGAATACCACTTCCAATATAACCAAGTATACTGTTTTCCAACTCCATATCCGGGTTAAAGTTAAATGCACCGTTCTCAATTCCAAACGCCGAGCCCGCCCAGATAATAATGGAGGAGAGAAGAATCACTGTTCCCGCTCTCTTAATGAAAGACCAGCCGCGCTCCCACATACTCCTCAGCACTGAACCCACAGTCGGAAGGTGATATGCCGGAAGCTCCATCACGAATGGCGCCGGCTCTCCTGCAAAGGCTTTTGTCTTTTTCAAAATAATACCCGAAATAACAATGGCTGCAATTCCTAAGAAATACGCACTCGGAGCTACCCAGCCTGCACCGCCGAACAGCGCGCCGGACAACAAGGCAATAATTGGAAGCTTTGCACCACACGGAATAAATGTTGTCGTCATAATCGTCATCTTTCGGTCCCTGTCATTTTCTATCGTACGGGACGCCATGACACCCGGCACACCACAACCGGTTCCGATGAGCATCGGAATAAACGATTTTCCGGAAAGACCAAAACGCCGGAAAATCCTATCCATAATAAAGGCAACCCGCGCCATATATCCGCAGCCTTCCAAAAAGGCAAGGAAAATGAAAAGTACGAGCATCTGTGGAACAAATCCGAGAACTGCTCCCACACCGCCTACAATACCGTCATTGATGAGTCCGCTGAGCCAGTCTGCGCAGCCGATGGCCTCCAGACCATCTCCAACCAACGTTGGAATACCCGGCACCCAGATACCATATTCCGCCGGATCCGGTAATCCCTCCATCGGTTCATCAACCATAGCAGAGATATCAAAGCCCTCCTCCGCCAGCGAATCACCATAAAAGCCATAGGCCTCCTCAAATCCGCCGAAATCCTTTTCGTCAATCGCATCCAGAAGGTCTGCTGCACCGACAACATCTGCTGCTTCCGCCTTCTGTACAACTGCCTTTACATCTTCTGTGAAAATATTTTCTTCCGCATAAGCTGCTGTAGCATCATCATAATCTCCTCTGCCGATTCCGGCAAGATACCAGCCATCACCAAACAATCCGTCATTCGTCCAGTCAGTAGCATAGGTTCCCACTGTCGTTACGGATATGTAGTACACAAAAAACATAATAACCGCAAAAATCGGCAGCGCCAGAAAACGGTTTGTGATAACTTTATCTATTTTGTCCGAGCGTGTCAGCTCACCCTTTTTCTTCTTTGTACAGCACTCGTCAATAATTGAGGTAATATAGGTGTATCGCTCATTTGTAATAATACTCTCGGTGTCATCATCAAACGATTTTTCGAGTTCCTCTATTTCCGCTGTAACATCCGGTATCGTCCTCATCTGCTCTGTAATCTTATCATCCCGCTCAATAAGCTTAATCGCAAAGAACCGTTTCTGCTCCTCTTTTACATCCTCTCCCAGTCTGTCCTCAACTGAGCGGATAACAAGCTCTACCTCATCCGAAAACTCATGAACCGGCATTTCACGATCGGCAGACGCTTTCGCAACGGCTTTCATTGCCGCCTTCTGCACACCCGTTCCTTTCAAGGCAGAAATTTCAACCACCTCACAGCCAAGCTTCTCACTCAGCTTATTTACATGAATTTTGTCCCCATTTTTTTCCACTACATCCATCATGTTGACTGCCATGACAACCGGAATACCAAGCTCCATAAGCTGGGTAGAAAGATACAGGTTTCTCTCAATGTTCGTTCCGTCTACAATATTCAGAATGACATCCGGTTTTTCATTGATTAGATAATTTCTGGCAACTACCTCCTCCAGCGTGTATGGTGAAAGAGAGTAAATGCCCGGCAGGTCAGTAATAATAACTTCTGTATCTCCTCTGCCAGAATAATTCTTTTTTAGCTTTCCTTCCTTTTTCTCCACCGTAACGCCCGGCCAGTTACCAACAAACTGATTTGCACCAGTCAAAGCGTTAAACAACGTCGTTTTACCGCTGTTCGGATTTCCTGCAAGTGCAATTTTAATCGACATTTTTTCCTCTTTTCTGCGCAGATGATTGCGCTATTCTTAATTTAATATACTTCTTTATTATACTTTTTGTATTAGGCATGACTTTCTTTTATTAGTTGTAACTAACTATTTGTCAAAAAAAATTTCTCTGCCCATTATTGGGGATTCGTTCATACTTCCAAATCATCCCACTTCTATCATCTCGGCATCTGCCTTACGCAGGGACAATTCATATCCCCGCACGGTAACCTCAACCGGATCTCCGAGCGGTGCCACCTTTCTTACGAAAACATCAACACCCTTTGTAATTCCCATATCCATAATACGCCGTTTTACCGGGCCGGTGCCTGTCAGCTTTGTCACTCTGGCACTCTGCCCACACGGGACTTCACGTAATGTCATAATTCACCTCTTTTCTGCGCAGATACAAGTCTGCCGCGTCCTTTTAAACCATAATTTTATTTGCCATGTCTTTACCAAGAGCTACCCGGGAATCCTTGATATTTAAAATCATATTACCGCCGATTTCAGATACCACTGTAACATTTCCACCTGTTACAAAGCCTAATTTCTCCAGAAATTTTCTGGTTGCATCTTTCCCGCCAACCCGCTTAATCGTGTTGGGTTCTCCAATTTTTGCCATAGTCAGAGGCATAGCACATCATCCTTTCCCTGATTCAAACTATGATTTTTGCTTTCGTAGTTAGTATACACTAACGCTCATTAGTTGTCAAGAACTTATTTCAATTCCTGTTACAACATCTGAAAAAACTATTCCTTCACGTTACCATCCACAATTTCAATCATGCGTTCGCATCGGCTTGCTACATCCATATCATGTGTTACAATAATTACGGTCTTTCCCATGGCATGAAGCTGCTGGAATACATCTATAATTTCTCCTGAAGTTTTCGTGTCCAGCGCCCCGGTCGGCTCATCTGCCAGCAAAAAAGCAGGATCATTCACAAGTGCTCTAGCAATCGCTACCCGCTGCTTTTGCCCACCGGAAAGCTGCCGCACCGGCTTTTGTGACAGATCATCCAAACCTACCGCCTGCAGAGCCTCCTGCACTTTTTCCCTGCGCGCACTACTCCCCTTTACTTTACCAAAAATCAGTGGAATTTGTACATTTTCTTCCACGCTGTACTCATCAATTAAGGCATAGTCCTGCATAACCATGCCAATCTTTTTATTGCGGAACTGGGCGCGCTTTTTCTCACTCAATTTTTCAACCTGTATATCATCTGCCTGATATGTCCCGTCACTATAGGAATCAATTCCTGCCAGAATATGTAACAATGTCGATTTGCCTGCGCCGGACTTCCCGATAATTGCCACCATTTCGCCATCCCGGATTTCCAAATTGATTCCTTTCAAGGCACAAAATTCATTTTCCTTTCCCTTATTGTAATATTTTGTCAAATTCTGAATTTGAATCATCCAATCACTCCTTTCTTTCCCTCAATACATCTACCGGCTGTTTCCGGCAAAGCGTTGTATATGGCACGATGTAATGTATCGCGCACAAAAAAATCAATGTTCCTATCAATACTCCTATGGATGTTCGATTTAAACCGACTAGCAAATAATCCGTTAATTTTAATTTCACCGTGAGTAACAACAGTACAAAAAACAGTATCACAGATAGAAAAGCGGTAAAAATACTTTGGATTAACGAAAATACACTGCACTTTTTCCATGGGAGACCTAAAAGGCTAAAAATAGCATCGTGATACAAATCATCTGCCATATTCAACGTACATACATTAACCAGACTGATAATCGTAATGACAAGTACGCAGATTGTAATTGGCAAATACATCATCAGTTCTCCCTGAAACTGATGGTTTGAATTTTTCATAAAGGTTTCTAACGGATCGCCTGTTGTTGTATCTGCCGCCATCTCACCTAAATTCATCTTTAATATATCAGCATTATCTTCCTGCTCATATTCTGTTATATCGTCCTGATATAAAATAAAATGATCCTGATCAAAAGTATAGGGGATACCTGCTTTGTCTGCCTGCTCTGCCCCTACCATAAGAAGCACGCTCTGTTCCTGTTCATATCGGTAGGTGGAAAAGATATCCCGGTAGTCATAATGATAAATGTCCCCCTGGCCAAACCCACGTCCGATTACCCTCGCCCCTTCTTCTAGTACTCCTATTACACGGGCCTGAATATCATGTGCTTTCCCTGTTGCATCATAATATTGAAAGGGTATAAGCGAATCCTTCTTCCAGCCGTAGGGGTTTTGGGAAACTACGATTGGAAGGATGCCATCCTCCATCGGTACGCCATCCAGCCATCGCCCCTCCTGCAGGGACGGCTCAAAATCCCCAAGGACATTCTGGGGATAGACAGCCGTTTTCATATCTTTATCTTCTTCCGTCACCAGACCGGCACTCGCCCAAGTATAGACAGATTCTACTTTTTTCATCCCCGCAACAATGCTTTCCGCCGTTTCCCCCCAGTACCCGGAAGCGGATACATACTCCCCCTTTTTCCCATTCATCTTCTGAACCGGGCGGTACAAATCATACTCCGAAAGTACTGTATTGATAGAAACACACAACACAAAAAGGAGCAGGGCAATCTGCAGCACTATAAAGAGATTCCTTTTTCCATGCCGCATGTACTCACTAATTGCCAATATACCCATCACGAATCCCCCCTTCGGAATTCCAAAACACTTTTCCGTGTAATGGAATAAGATAAAAGATACCCTAAAAACAAAGTGACAAACAGGAAAATACTGATAATCACACTATATTCTTTGATTCCATAAAGCCGGGCCGCATATCGGAACCATGAGAGCATCACAGGATAAAGCAGGATACGGAATACCGCCGTCGCCACTATCACGACACAAATCATATTGCAGACAATTTCCGAGAAAAACAGGAACCGGGCCTGCTTTTTACTGCACCCGCATAAGATAAATACGCTGAGTTTCTTACGCCTTTTGCGGAAAATATAGCTGTAAATCATATACATATTCCCCCCGGCTAACAGCGCCAGCACAGCACTCACAACAAGCATCGAATATTCCTGCCGCAAATCCTGATTATTCGCCACATAAAATTCATTCGTTTCACAGCCATATGAGGCGAGCAGATCATGGAATGTCTCATACTCCTCCCGTGTAGGTAACTGGGAAAGCCCAAAGGCCAGTCTATGCCATACACAATTTTTCGGGAATGATGTAAACGGTATCTCGAGCTCGCCCGCATCATTTATTGTATTCACCCCCACTATCTGATACGTCTCACCGTCCAGAGTCAGGCTCCCACCGATTCCTTCTTCGATTTCCGGATTCGTGACAACTACTTTATTCTTATTTATGTAATCTTCATTCCCATAGTAGAGCCCTGTCATACCATATTTCATACTTTCAAATACCGTTTCGCTATAGCCATATTTCCCATCCTTGAATTGGGCACGGTCAAGATACTCTATTTTCCCATCCCGGCTTGTCGCTCCCACATAACAGTAGTCAAAAGAAATCCCTTCCTCTACCATCGTCCGGAAAATATGGTTTATTTTGTCTGCATCGATATCACTTTTTTCCAGTGACGCCTCCAGACTTTTTGTATCCGAATTGTCCACCAGCTCATACAAGTTATTTTGAAACACACCAAACACAAAAAAAATGCAGACTAAAGAAAATATCTGTGAGATTAGTAAAATAATAAAAAGCGCTGTGTGTTTTTTCATGAACTCAATCCAATTCCTTATAATCAATTGCTATTTCCTCCTTTGGTCTGCCGTACTTATATCGTATCTTATGCTTCTTTGCCCATTTTTCTGCATAAGAATCCTTCTCTACATATAAAGTAACCTTCTTTTTACAATCTTTAAATTCCCATTTGTGCATTTTTTTTATACTTTTGGGAAGCACAACTATCTCCAGATTCATACAACCCACAAAACTAAACTCTTCTATTTTCTCCACTCCATTTTCAATCTCTACATATTTAAGAAATGGGGAGCCTTCTTCCACCACTAACTCTATCGAATGTACCTTTTCCCCCTCATACGTTGCAGGGATTTTTAATGCCTTTGCTCTTTTCAGCTGTGTCTTGGAAAATATAGTCAGCTTGTTGTCAATCATCATGCCGTAATCTTTTGGCACGGTTTTCCCTCCCAGAATATCACCTAGTTCCTCTTCCTCTTTGCCAAGAGTTTCCTTAATTCTATCCGCGGTTTTTACCGGCTCTGCTTCTGTATGGAGGAAACCGTACAGGGAGAACCCCCCAATGAGTATTCCTAACACAAAGATTCCTGCCACCATAATTCGTATTCGCTTCACAATATCCCTCCCTTTCATTATGCGGAAGCCTGCTCAGACCGATATGATTGAAAAGCAGAACTTCCGCATCCAAATCATTACACTCCTATTTCCTTTGCTTAATCGTGTAAGTGAGCGTGTCATCGAGAAAATTCGTGTAGCCTGCCCCTTCCGGCCGCATGGAGCAATTCCATGACATCGCTTTGTGATGGTATTCACGGTTATCATCACTGCGATATCTTATTACGGAAGCTATTATTCCGTTGCCCGCTCCTACCAGAGTTTCAGTAGCGTCGCTTACAATCACTCTGTTCGTATCGGCATTACGACGATTAACATAAGCAGAATAATATCTCGTGCTATTCGCAGTGTTTTTAACTGTAGTGCTTGCCGAATCACTATTTCCCTTTGCCACCATTTTACAAATATGTCCATTTTTCGTTGTATCATAATTTTTTCCGTACTTATTAGGGAGAGCAGCAAGTGCAACACTTCCAACCAGCATAGATAAGAACAAAGATAACACTAAAACTTTTTTTGTATTTTTATACATTTTATTTTCTCCTTTCGCATTTTTGTGATATAATTTTTAGGTGCTTAACTTTGCGTTCTTTCTGGTATCTCCTACCTTATAGAAAGAACGCTTTTTGCAATCATTTCTCTGAAACAAGTATGCTCCATTCTTTCACCTCCCCCCAAAAAATTGTAAAACACTATTAGAAACGTTTTTAAATAAACATCAATTCAATATATCCTTTTAATTGTAGCAAGATACATAGTATTTGAACAGAAACTATAGTTTATATTATCATGCTTTTAAAGTTCCATAATCCGGACCTTTTCCAACTTCATCATCTTTAAGAAAATACTCACATTTTATCCCAAGTGCATTACTTATACGTAACAAAACGGCAACCGTAAACCCTTTTTTCCCCTTTTCAATCTCATATAAAAATGTCGTTGAAATGTTTGAATATTCAGCAAGCTTTTCCCTTGAATATCCTTTCTCCTTCCTCATTCTCATTATCTTTCCTCCTATTTGTTTATAGACGTCTTTTTCTTTCATTGTGTACCTCCCGTTTTTTCTATTAGGTATTTTATCTCCCTCTACTTATATAAACGAAAAAAAAACGGAAAATAACTCAAAGTCTTAAATTTTTTCAAAAAATTGCTTAAATTCTCAAACCATGCTATACTGTTTTTAGTTCTTTCCTTGTAGCAGGAACTGAAAGGGGTAAAACGAAATGAAAACAAATGAGTCTGCTGAAAATTATTTAGAGACAATCCTTATATTAAGCAACAAACTGCCTGTCGTCCGTTCTGTCGACATCGCAACGGAGCTTGGCTTCAAGAAATCAAGCGTCAGCGTCGCTATGAAGAATCTCCGCGAAAAGGGCCACATCACTGTAACAGACGCCGGCTTTATTTACTTAACGGATACTGGTAAGGAAATCGCAGAAATGATTTATGAACGCCATGGGATTCTCACGCAATGCCTGACTACACTTGGCGTACCCGAAGATCTTGCAGAAGAAGATGCCTGCAAAATTGAACATGTAATCAGTCGTGAGAGCTTTGACGCCATTAAGAAGCATATTAAGCAGAAAACTTAAAAAAGCCCTTGAACAATTCAAGGGCTTTTGCACGTGCGTGAGAAGATTCGAACTCCCGACACCTTGGTCCGTAGCCAAGTGCTCTATCCAGCTGAGCTACACGCACAACGCAAGTATTATATTACTTGAAACTTTGTCAAAAGTCAAGACTTTTTTCTTATTAAAATGGTTTT